>JAYWAE010000098.1:0-6423 GCA_043782715.1 Pseudobdellovibrionaceae bacterium
TACGGCGGCGGCGGACAAGGGCCAGTGGGGGGCTGAAACCCAGCGCGCACAATTCTGGACCTGCCATGGCGCACCCAAGTGTAGGTGAGCCATTTCATATTCGGGCTAACGATGGGATCGCGGCGCTCCCCTTCGTCACTGGTGGTGATCCGGTGCGCGCACATGGTTTCCAGCTCGAGCACCCACAAGTCGTAGACCGGCAGAGCGGCGTAGCTTTGGGCCCATAGCAGCCATTTGGAATCCGGTGAGAACGCTAAATCGGTTTTGTGTACGATCATCTCGGGGCCGATCTCCACCGGCTTGTCTTTGCCCTTTTGCACGCGCAGGCGCGAGACGCCGAATGATTCATCCCAATCGATCCACGCTAGGATCTTGCCGTTGGGCGAGACTTCGTATTGGGTCGGATTGGTGCCCAGGTTCTTGAGCGCGTGGCTGACGTGAGCGGTGCGGTTCATGATCATGACTTCGGTTTTCTGCCCGGCTACGCGGGTCCACACCAGCTCTTTGCCATCGCCGGTGAAGCGCGGCTCGCCGTCGAAGCCGAAATGATCGCTCACACGCGTGATCTCGAGCGCGCGCAGCGAGTGCAAGTAGATTTCAGTCGGCTCTTGGTAAGGGTACGGCAATTTCGAAACCTGCGTGCTCGGATTGAGCAAGGGCGGATTTTCTTTCAGCTCATCGGTCGAACTGGCGTAAACGATGAGATTTTCTTTCGGGTGATAGCGCGGATGCATCGTGCCGCCGTTTTGGAACGTGATCCGCCGTTCAAAGCCATTGTTGAGATCTTTTTCGTAAACTTGCGGTTGCTTGTGCGAGATGCGCCCACGGCTCACGAAGAGCAGCTTGTTTCCATCGGGTGAATAGGTGCCTTGAGAACTTTCACCCTCATCGACGAGGATTTGCGGAGCGCCGTCTGTGTTTTCGGGCAACGGGGCTATGGGCGGCGGCGGATGTTTGCACATCGCGAGTAGCAGCGCCAATGCCACCAGGGGCATGCGCCAGAGCTTTTTCGACCAGTGAAGCGGGGATGTAATGGCGCAGCTCATCTAAAGGTATCCATTTGTCGTCACTCTGTATGGTACGAACCCCGAGGCTTACGGTCACGAAAATATCGTGATGGGTGATGCTGTGGCGGTAGTCGAAGCGCGCGGGTTTTTTCTTGAGCGGGCGGGCTGGACCTGGCAAAAGCCATTGGCCGCGCAGAAACGGCGCCTGACTGTTGCGGCGGATCAGAATTTTGCCGCCTTTGAGCGCGAGTTCGGGCTCCCAAGCCCAGGTTTCGCGCGCGCGCCGTGGTTTGGGCAGGGGCCGCAAGGCTACCGCATCCTGTTTCAGGCTCAGGCAAGAGAGGCGTAATGGACAAAGCGGACAAGCCGGCGACTTCGGCATGCAGATCGTACGGCCGAGTTCCATCAACGCTTGATTCATGTCTTGGCTGAGAACTCCGCTGACCCAAGCGTCCGCGCGCACTTGGACCTGGTCACGGATTTTAGGTTTCCACCACTCCCAATCGCGGCCCTCAAAGCGCGCGAGAACGCGAATCACATTGCCATCGACCACGCCGACGTTTTCACCAAAGGCTAGACTGGCGACGGAACGCGAGGTGTACGGGCCGAAGCCGGGGAGCTGGCTCAGTTCGACATGGCTGCGTGGAAATCCTCCATGAGCGTGGAGCGCCAGCGCCGATTTGTGCAGGTTGCGAGCGCGGCTATAGTAACCTAGGCCGGCCCAGGCCGCGACGACGGCCTCCACTTTCGCAGCGGCTAGGCTTGCGAGTGTGGGGAAGCGTTCCACAAAGCGTTCGAAAAATGGGATCACCGCCGTGGTGGTGGTCTGTTGCAACATCGTCTCTGAAATCCAAATACGATAGGGATTACGGTTTTGCCGCCACGGCAATTCACGCCGATTTGCCAAATACCATTGTAGCAGGCGCTGTTGATCGGCTTTTGTGCTCATGTTTTTACGCGTAGCACGGCTCGTTGGGGACATCAATCCTTGTGGGCCCGTACTTTGCCGGATTAGACTTGTCGATGTGATGCGCTTGCTTATGACATTGCTAATTGCGACGGCACTCGCCAAAGGCGGCGCCGCCCCCATCAAAGAGAAACTCAATTGCTCCGACAAAGAGTTGGAACGGCAAGACTGTCATATGGTTTCGGGCGCTTACGACATTCGCTTGCTGCCGAAGACGGTGGCCTGGAGCGACGGCACTTGGCACACGGTGGACCTAATGCCGTTGAATGGCGAAGCAGTCGAGTGGGAACGCGCGGGATTCCGTATGATGGCCGGACGGCCGATACTGCAACTTTGGCTTTGGGAAAAAGGCTTTGGTGAAACGCAGGTGCAGTCTCTGCATTGGTATGTCGCCGACGCCGAGAAGCGCACGTTTACGATTTTAAGCGAGGGCGTGGTGCGCAAGCGGCGGCCGGAGCAAGTCGAGCTTGTCGTGCAAAAGCCGGTGAAAAAAGGTTCGGGCGCCGTACCGAGAGTGGCGAAGCCCAAGTTTATTTACGACGGCTGGGAGCCGCACTACGTGAAGGCGCTGGCCAACGGCAGCCTGGAGTGGCAACTCGCGGGTCAGAAAAAAATCATTCCCAAGGTCCCCTTTGGACATGGGCAAGTGCAGAGGTGAGTGATGGAATTTAAACCGTTGAGTGGCCGTGAGTTTCCGCGTTTTTCCGCGCACAAAACTTTTTTTCGTCTGCCGGTGGTGCCGATCACCGAGAAGTACGACGTCGCGATTGTCGGCGTGCCGTTTGACGGCGGAGTATCCTACCGTCCGGGCGCGCGCTTCGCACCGAGCAAAGTGCGCGACGTCAGTTCGCTCGGCCGCGGCTTCAATTGGGCGCGCGGTGAAGATATTTTTGCGCGCTTGAAAATCGCCGACGCCGGCGACTGTTCGACGGTGCCGATCGACCTCAAACAGACCTATGAGAAAATCGAAAAGCATTTTACGGAGGTTTTGAACTCCGGCAAGCGCTTCTTGGCCGTCGGTGGCGATCATTCCATCACGTTGCCGCTTCTGCGTGCGGTTTCAAAGAGCGTAGGCAAAAAGATTTCGCTCATTCATTTTGATGCCCACCTCGACACTTATCCCGCAGCATGGGGACAGGAATTTCACCACGGTTCATTTGCGCGCCATGCGGTTGAAGAGGGTTTGATCGATCCCAAATCCAGCGTGCAAATCGGCCTGCGCGGTCCCTTGACCGGTGGCGATGATTTGGAGTTCGTCAAACGCCACGGCATACGCAGTATGACGGTGGACGACGTGCGCATGCGCGGACTCGAGGCCTTTTTGCATGATCTCCCGTCTTTCGACGGGCCCACTTACATCACCTACGACATCGATTGCTTAGACCCCGCTTATGCGCCTGGAACTGGAACACCCGTGCCCGGCGGATTGACGACGTACGAAGTGCAGCGGATTTTTCGCGCTTTGAAAATTAAAAATCTCGTCGCGTGTGACGTCGTTGAACTTTGTCCCGCCTATGATCCGTCTGACATCACCGCTCTGGCGGTACTCGATGCGATGTTTGAAATGCTCGGACTATTTAAGGGCTAGTCGGCGCGGTACCCGTGAGCTGGCAAAGAGGAGTTTTCTCCTGTAGGCCCGAATCTTGAACGGTTGATAGCAATTTGCAGCTATCGAAACCTTGCTGAACAAGCGTCTGATTGGCGGCACGCATCTGTTCAATTGTCATGGACGGAGTGCGGCTCAAAATCCAAGCGTAGTCCCGACCTGGGGCACCGACCACGGCATAGGAGTAGTTCTCTCCCACAGACAAAATCCAGTAGTCGCCGCCAAAAATGAATTGCCAGCCGAAGAAATTAACGAACGTGACTCTTAATTTTGCATTTGAAGTGGGATCGCTCACTTTGCCGCGGCCATTGGCTACGCTCGGCTTTCCGGATTCTGTGTCACAGGAATTTTTCACGGAAATAAGATTATTTTCTGCGTTGGCGTATTCGGCTGTCGTGTTGCGCACACATTGTTTTTCGAAGCTTTGTGGAATTGCCGCAATTTCATACCATTTACCCAGATACTGAGCGAGATCTACGAAAGACGCCGTCCTTACTGGGGGAAGCGACGTTTGGGCTTCCGCAAAAGATTGACACGCGAGAACAAGTCCGATTGCGGCAAAAACATTTTTCATATAATCCTCCATGGCGAACGTTCAATACGGGCGTTATCCCCGTTTCCTCAGCCATTAAGTGCATTTAAATTAGCAAGGCGCGTGCCACTTCCGGCTATTTTAAACCCTTTGGCTCAAATTCGACGACTCCATCAGATAGGTGGTAAAGCCCTACTTGGATTTTTACACTTCCAGACTCGACGGCCTTTGCCAGCAGGGGGGACCTCTTTAGAAGATCCTGAGCGACTCCTTGGGCATTCAACCAGGACTCTGCTTTTAGGTCTTGAGATGGATTTTTCGCATCAAATTTTGAACGAATGCGCGGATGGATGTCGGCCACCAGTTGATCGAGATTGTCGCTACCCGTGGTTTTACCACCGAGTGTTTCGACTGCAGCTTTGACCGCACCGCAGTTGGTATGGCCCAACACGACGATAAGGCGACTCCCCAGCTTTTGCACGGCGTATTCGATGCTGCCAACCGCACTTGCAGATAGGGATTCGCCCGCTGTACGAACTGTGAAGATTTCGCCAAGTTTTTGATCAAAGACGATTTCCGGAGGCACGCGGCTGTCACTGCATGAAAGAACAACGGAATGCGGGGATTGCGCGGTTGAGAGTCGCGCGACATCGCTTTGAGCTTGACCATCCGTGCGCGTTTTTCCGGAAATGAATCTTTCATTTCCACTCCTGAGTTTACGC
This sequence comes from Pseudobdellovibrionaceae bacterium, assembly GCA_043782715.1. Taxonomy (GTDB): domain Bacteria; phylum Bdellovibrionota; class Bdellovibrionia; order Bdellovibrionales; family UBA1609; genus JALHOQ01. The sequence goes on from JAYWAE010000098.1 coordinate 4,835, forward strand.
AAGGCTTCGCCGACTTCAACGCCAACTGCATTTGCGGCCGCGTTTGTCTTGGCAGACGAAGTCGGGCCGCTGATTGCAAGCGCCAATGTGAACATGATCAAAGACGCAGGAATTCCGGTTTTGGTGGTCATAGTGACTCCATTTCTAGGGTTTTTCAGTTTCAAATTTTTCCGGACGCAAAATCGAAATGTCGGAGGCGTAAGTGATAACCGAGTAATTTTTAAAATAAGAATCGGCGAGCGATTTCATTAGTTTCGCAGCCACTTCAGGTTCCAACACGATTTCGATCTTTAGTTTCGAGTCCGGGATTTCTCCGCTGTTCTTTTCGCTATTACCTTGGCCTTTGACTTCGGTAATGGTGAATCCCGTGGCGCCAAGCTCTTGGCTCAACTCTAAAATGCGCGAATTAAGAACGGGTTCACAGATAACGGTCACGAGTTTAAAATTAATCGAGTTCACTTTGCTTTCTCCTTAGCCGGCTAGCCATTCAGATAACTTAAAAAACAGCGGGATTCCCACTACTAAATTGAACGGAAAGGTGACCGCCAAACTCGCTGTCAGATAGTAAGTCGGATTGGCCTCAGGCAACGTCATGCGCACGGCCGGAGGGGCCGCGATATAGGAGGCACTTGCGGCCATAGTCCCTAACACAGTCGCCCCGCCGGCCGACAAACCGGCCCAGTGCCCAAGGGCGACGCCCAACGATCCATGAAGAACTGGGATTAGGAGCCCAAGCGAAATGAGTGGGAGCCCAACTTTTTTTAAGTCAGAAATTCGCGCACCGGCAACGATTCCCATTTCCAGGAGAAACAAGACGAGGGCGCCTTTAAAGCCGGTCTCAAAAAAAGGTTTCACGGGCTCATAAGCTTTTGCACCCATCAGTAGCCCAATAATTAGGCCACCCACCAGCAGCATCATTGAGCGTGCCGTTAGAATTTCATGAAAGATGGCGGTCTTGGTTTTTCTTTCTTGCGCGGAGCTCGCGGTGATCTTCCTTGCGCGCTTCAACGCACCAATTGCGAGGGCGATATGAATGCCGGGGCTCTCAAGTAAGGTCAAAAGCGTCGGCATAAAACCTTCCGCAGACTTCCCCATCAATCCCACGAACTGATTTGCGGCGATAAAGGTGACGGCAGAGACCGAGCCGTAATGTGCGGCTAGTGCGGCGGCATCGATCTGTCCAAATCTACCCAGTTTCCGCATAATAAAATAAGTTGAAACAGGAGTTATGCATCCCAAGGCGACCGTGGCCAACGCGGGCCATGCTATGACTTGGAAAGTGCTTTCCGAGAGTTCAACTCCACCTTTTAGTCCTAGTGCCAACAAAAGGTATATCGACAGCGAGGAGTAAAGGTCCTTGGGTAAGCTCAACTCGCTTTTCACCAGCTTGGTCACAACTCCGAGGAGGAACGCGAGCACCACGGGTGAGAGTAGATTCGCTCTTAAGATTTCAAGTGTTGTCAAAATTTGTCCTATTCGTTCAGGGATTACAAAATGCACATTCAGAGGCATCAAGCTTAAGCAAGCCATCGGGCCGTAGTCGTTCAGTGCGGAAGTCACACTTTACGCAAGACCAAATAACAGCTCTC
>JAYWAE010000099.1:0-17057 GCA_043782715.1 Pseudobdellovibrionaceae bacterium
TTTTGAATGGCCGCGAGTGAAGCCCGCATTCGTACTCGATCTCAACTACAGCGAGGATTCCCCCGGCCTGGAATGGGCCGTACGCGAAAACTTACCCTACCAATCGGGTTTACGTATGTTTAAGCTGCAAGCCGCTCTACAACGTGCCTTTTGGCAAGGGGAGTCCGATTGAGCGGCAACCGCTTTGGCGAAATTTTCAACGTCACTACGTTTGGTGAAAGCCATGGCCCGGCTATGGGGGCCGTAATTGACGGCTGCCCCGCCGGCGTCCTCTGGCGCGAGGAACTTTTAAGCGGATTTCTCGCGCGCCGCCGGCCCGGCGCGAATGCGCTGACCTCGGGCCGCCAAGAGTCCGATCGCGCGCAAGTCCTATCCGGAGTTTATGAAGGCAAAACGCTTGGAACGCCGATTGCCATGACCATTCTCAATGAGGACGCGCGCCCGCAGGAGTACAGTGCCGAGAAACTGCAGAGCCGCCGCGGCCATGCCACCGATCTCTGGCAGGATAAATACGGGCACTCCGATCCCCGCGGCAGCGGCCGGGCTTCAGGCCGCGAAACGGTGAGCCGAGTGCTCGGCGGAGCCGTGGCCCGCATGCTGGTCGAACAGCTACATCCTGAAGTGCGTGTGCTGGCCTATACCGGATCGATCGGACGCATCGCTTTGACCGCGGAGGAGATCGCTAAGGCTCAAGAAAAATTGAGCGAAGATCCCTGGCGAGTCGACGGTTTTGGTTTACGCTGTCCGGACCCGAGCAAAAACGCCGCCATGGAGCATCTCCTATCCAAAGCCAAAGCCGAGGGCGAAAGTTTCGGCGGAACGGCCCTTATAACGATTTTGCATACACCCAAATGTCTCGGCCAACCGGTGTTTGGAAAACTTAAGAATAATTTCGCATCCGCATTCATGAGTGTTGGTGCCACTTTGGGATTTGAAATCGGTGAGGGCGTTCAGTCGGCGGTACAGTCCGGAAGCGAATTCCACAACCCAAACCAGGATTATGGAGGTCTGCGCGGCGGACTTTCCACGGGATCTCCGCTACATATGCGGGTCGCCTTCAAACCGACGTCTTCGCTTGCGGCGACCGCTAAACAAGGTCGCCATGACCCGTGTATAGTACCGCGTGCGTTGCCGGTACTCGAAGCGATGGTGTGGATGATTTTGGCCGATCAAATTTTGCATGCACGCTTGGATAGAATTTAAAACTATATTGAATCGTGACATTGACTTCATGGGGCGAAATGTGAAAAATCACCGTCATGAAAAGCAATCACACAAATGCCACGTTATGGAAAAATATGAGAGAAAAAGTCGGCCTCACCCAGCGTGAAGTTTCGGACGCTCTCGGTTACTCGACTCCGCAATTCATCTCGAATGTCGAGCGTGGACGCTGCCGTTTCCCCATTCAGAAACTGCCCAAAATCAAGCGCCTGTATAAAGTTTCCGCGGATCAGGTTATCGACCTCATTCTGTCCGAGGAAAAGTCTAGCCTCTTGAAAATTCTCAAGAAGTCACCGCGTAACTAAATTTAATATCTAAGCAGAAAAAAGCTCCGTACATACGGAGCTTTTTTGCGCTCGTAACGCACGGGACTTTATTTGGCCGGTTAATTTCGCGCTTTTACGATGCCGCGATAAAGGAAGCTCGCGCCGCCGAAGAGCACTTGGTATTCGCAGCTTTCGAACTGTCCTGTGGCTTCCATGATTTCGAGGAAACGCTCACGGCTGGGAAAACCACGCGAAGATTTGTTCAGGTATTCATACGCGAATCGCTTGCCGGTGACCCATCCGCCAATACGCGGAATGATTTTTTGAAAATAAAATTCGAAGGCCTTCTTAAACATGCCATTCGGTGAATCGCCGGTCTCCAGCACCATCACGCGTCCACCAGGTTTCACCACCCGGGCCATTTCACTCAAGGCCTTTTGCGGGTCCGAGACGTTGCGAATTCCGTAGGCGATGCTGGCCGCATCGAAACGCGCATCGGAGAACGACAGGTTCATAGCATCGGCCAGCTTGAATTCGATTTGCAGCCCTGCTTTTTCGGCCTTACCTGGAGCCTTGTCGAGCATGTCTTGGCAAAAATCGGTTCCCAGAACGTACCCCTCAGGGCCGACAGCTTTTTTGAAGGCGATGGCGAGGTCACCAGTACCAGTGGCGCAATCCAAGACTTGATCTCCGGGCTTGATTTCACTCCAGTCGACTAAGTTTTTGCGCCAGAGATGGGCAAGGCCCAAGGTCATGGCGTCATTGGCCCGGTCGTAGCCGCCGGCGACCGCCGAAAAAAGTGATTTGATCTCGTCGGCGGGTGGTCCTTGGTGCATCAAAGTGTCGCCATCTTTCTGTCCAGAGCACCCAGCAGTTTAGGCAGAGTGGTCATCAGGGATTCGAATTGCTGGAGATTGAGCGATTGAAAACCGTCGGACTTTGCTTGCGCAGGATTAGGATGGACCTCAATGAGCAAACCATCGGCGCCGGCCGCCGCTGCGGCTAAGGCCACAGGAATCACTAGAGAAGCGTCGCCGGTGCCATGCGAAGGATCGGCTAAAATCGGGAACGGGGATTCGCGCTTGGCGAGTGCGATAGCATTGATGTCGAACGTGTTGCGCGTGGACGTTTCAAAAGTACGAATGCCGCGTTCGCAGAGAATCACGTTCTCGTTGCCGCCTTTGACCAAATACTCGGCCGCGAGCATCCACTCCTTGAACAGAGCAGAGAGTCCGCGCTTGAGCAGCACGGGCTTTTTGAGTTGGCCGAGTTCTTTGAGCAGCGAGTAGTTGTGCATGTTGCGCGAACCGACCTGAAAGGCATCGACGACATCATGCAAATCCGCAATCTGGCGTGGGTCGGTGATTTCACTTACGAAGGGCATGCCGGTTTCGAGGCGCACATCTTTGACCATGTCATAGGCTGCGCGGCCGAGACCTTGAAAAGCCGCAGGGTCCGTGCGCAGTTTGAACAGTCCACCGCGCAATCCAGAGCCACCAAGAGCCTTTACCGATTTCGCGACGGTCGAGAGTTGCTCGCGCGACTCTACGGAGCATGGGCCGGCCCAAACGGAAAAGGGCCCTCCACCGATGCTGCTTGAACCCACCTTGACGGGCTTCGAGATGTGCTTCATTCTGCCCTCGTTTCTAATCGGACCAACACCAGTTGTCACGGGCGAGCACTCATCACGGTCCGAAAAATTACGCACTTTTAAACTATAGGATTTCTATACTGTTTATCGCATGTTAGAGCAAGCACGTGACCCCCATTTTGGCACCGCCTGGATGCGCGACTCGAACGGAGCCCGTGCCCTGCGCGTGCGTGATTGGTCGAGCGAGCCCTCGCCGAGGGGTTTGAGCTTTTTCGCACCTGATTTCGGCCTCGGGCAAGCCAGACCCTGGCTGACCGGAGAAGCCCTAGAATGGGCTCCAGTCGAGGCCGCGCTTCCGCGCCTTGTTGAGTATGTCGAGCCGTCGAGCGCAAGTTTCGCAAGACTACATGAAGAGATCCTAACTCGCATCGCACGCGGTGAGTTTAGCAAGGTCGTTCCGGTTGTAAGTGAGAAGCTGGAATTCGCCGAGGCGTTACATGTGGAAATGTTTGCGCGGCTTTGGCGCGAAGATTTTCCCAACCAGTTCGCCTACGGATTTGAATTTCAAAATGAAGGCCTTTGCGGCGTGACGCCCGAACTCTTGTTTTCTGTGCGTGGCGGTGAATTGACTACGATGGCGTTGGCCGGAACCGGACCCGCGGGCGGCCCTTCGCTGCTCGAGGATAGCAAAGAGCGCCTTGAGCATCAATTGGTGATCGATCACATCGTAAGCGAGTTGCGTCCACTGGGAGCAGCCGAAACAGGTGCAACCATCGAGCGCAGCTTCGGTTTGCTCAAACATTTGTACACGCCAATTCACTTGCGATTGAAGCATCCGGTTCCATTTATGGAATTGGTGGTGAAGCTGCATCCGACGGCGGCGCTTGGCGGTTGGCCGCGGCTTGCGGCCGTGGAGTGGCTGGAGAAGCAAGAGTTTCACGTCGCACGTCAGCGCTTCGGCGCACCGTTTGGTTTTAACAGTGATGAGGAAATGCGTTGTGTGGTCGCCATCCGTGGACTGCAGTGGCAGGGTACGCGCGCGATTTTGGCTGCGGGCTGTGGAGTCGTGCAAGAGAGCCAAGCTCTGCGCGAATGGAACGAACTTGCCCTCAAGCGCCGCGCGGTGCGCGGATTTTTGGGTATCGAAATATGAAAAATATAGCGCTCGCGAATTCCATTTTGCAATCGCTGTGGGGCTTCGGAGTGCGTGAAGTGGTTCTGTGCGCGGGCGCGCGCAACGCTCCGTTCGTGAGCGTACTTGCCCAGCCCGGACCTTTGCGCGTGCATAGTTTTTTTGAGGAACGCTCGGCCGCTTTCTTCGCGCTTGGCCGTATGCAGGCGACCGGGCGGCCCGTGGCGGTGGTGACGACCTCTGGAACGGCGGCGGCCGAACTTCTCCCGGCGGCGATTGAATCGGATTATCAAGGGTTGCCTTTGGTCATGGTGACGGCCGATCGCCCGCGCTCTTATCGCGGCAGCGGTGCACCACAGACGATGGATCAAGTCGGATTGTATTCCCATTATGTCGAGCGCAGCTGGGACATAGAAGGCCAATGTGACTTGGGCTTTGAAGCTTCGGGCCGGAGGCCTTTGCATTTCAACGTTTGCTTTGATGAGCCACTAATTGATGAGGAGAGCGGGGAGTTCACGCCGACGGTGATGGATCACGCACATTCTGCAGGTGTCGCGAACCCCAAAATGCCCAAATGTGAAATGGCGCGTCCGCTGATCGTGGTGACTGCGTTGCCCAAGGTGTTCGGCCCCTCCGTGCAGAAGTGGCTTTTGCAAGCTGCCCGGCCAGTTTATTTGGAAGCACCCTCGCAGCTGCGCGGTCTAGCGGAGCTGCAGGATTTGGAATGGACCGGCGGCGACAATGCGCTCAAGCTGAATGACTTCGACGGAGTCATCCGAATCGGCGGAGTTCCCACGCTGCGCCTATGGCGCGATTTGGAAAAGTCGCAGCTGCCGGTCTTGCATTTTTCGCATTTGCCTTTCTCTGGACTGCCACGCGTGCCTGAGGTTTTTCCGCTCCATCTGCTCTCGGACTTTTCTCCACGCTTTGATCCGTGGAGGGGACAGGATTCGTCGCGCGCGCTCGGCAGCAAACTAAAAAACTTGCTTGCTGAATTTCCGCTGAGCGAGCCCGCTTGGGTGCAATGGCTCTCCCAGCAAATTCGTCCGGGCTCACGGCTCTTTCTGGGCAACAGCTTGCCGGTGCGCGAGTGGGACCTGGCTGCGGACCGTGATTCGCGCCCCGAGATTTTCGTCAACCGTGGTGTCAACGGCATCGACGGCTTGATCTCGACGTTTCTGGGAACCGCTTCAGCGGAGAAATCGAACTGGGCCTTGATTGGCGACCTAACCGCACTCTACGATTTGAGCGGACCATGGGCCGCGCGCGGGCTCGGAATCCAAGATCTCAACCTCGTGATCATCAACAACGGCGGAGGCAAGATTTTTAAAAATATCTTTCACAACCCATTGTTCGAAAACCCGCACGGCCTGGGTTTCGCGCATTGGTCCAAAATGTGGGGCTGGGATCATCAGCGGCTCGAATATCCTCTGACTTTGCATCCCGCCAGCCGTCCGCGCGTACTCGAGATCTTACCGCATGAAGAACAAACCGAAGCCTTTTGGAAAGAGTTTTTATGACGGCCGTATTGCTGCACGGTTTTTGGGGACAGCCGAGTGATTGGAACGCAGTGCTGAATGGCCTTCCGCTCGGAATGCCCGTAATCGCGCCCGACCTCTATGCGCCAGGTCCGCTTGCGCCGACGACGAAGTTAAACGAATGGCCCGATAAATTCTGGCATCAGCTCGAACACGAAATCGGCGGCGCGCAAGTGACGCTTGTAGGATATTCGATGGGTGCTAGGCTGGCCATGTGTGCCGTGAGGGCAAAGCCGGAGCGGGTGAAGCGGGCTTTGTTTATTTCGGGTCGGCCTTGGCTTCCCGCTGAAGATGTCGAGGAGCGTGCCGAATGGGAAAAGCGGTTTTGCGAAGACTTTCAGCGCCTGGAATGGACTGACCTTGAGGCCAAGTGGCAAGATCAATCCGTTTTCAGTGGCTCAGCCCCCCTGCCACGGCGGAAGTCCCCCGAACTGCGCGAAGTGCTTGGCCTCTCGCTGACCAACTGGTCGCCGCGTCTGCAGCCGTTTGGCGAGGCGGAATTGAAGGCCTTGCCCGCCACCATGGACTGGGCATTTGGCGCGAATGATCAAAATTACTTAGGCATCGCTAAAGACTTGCAGGACTTGCCGGTCAAGGGGCAAATAACCCTCGTTCCCCATGCAGGCCATCGAATCATCACAGAAGCGGCGGACTTCGTCAGCCGCTGGATATCAAGGGAGTGAACGTGCCGAACGAATTTGTTGAATTGAAGTCGACCGAAAATCAAACTTTGTTTATCCGCCGTGAAGCGGTGTCCGCTTTTGAAGTCGTGCCGCCGAGTCAGCGGGTCGAGGGTCATATCAAGCTGTTCATCGCCGGTTTCAAATTTCTCGTGCAAACCGACAAAGACGAATTGCTTAAAAAATTAAACGGGTAGGTAGTCATGCAGTGGATCAAAATTAAAGAATATCAAGATGTCATTTTCGAACGTAGTGAAGACGGCATTGCCAAGATCACCATCAACCGGCCGGAAGTGCGCAACGCCTTTCGCCCGCAGACCGTAAACGAACTCAAAGACGCTTTTGAAATCTGCCGCGAAAATCCAAAAATCGGGGTAGTCATTCTCACCGGTCAAGGTCCCGATGCATTTTGCTCCGGCGGGGATCAAAAAGTCCGCGGCCACGCCGGCTATGTCGGCTCCGACGGCATACCGCGCTTGAACATTCTCGACGTGCAAAAGCAAATTCGCTTTCTGCCAAAGCCTGTTATCGCAATGGTTGCGGGTTACGCTGTTGGTGGCGGACACGTTTTACATGTGGTCTGCGATTTGACCATCGCCGCCGACAACGCCAAGTTTGGCCAAACGGGCCCCAAGGTCGGCTCGTTCGACGGCGGACTGGGTTCGAGCTATCTCGCCCGGATTGTCGGGCAAAAGAAGGCGCGTGAGATCTGGTACCTTTGTCGCCAGTACAACGCCACCGAGGCAATGGACATGGGCTTGGTCAACAAAGTCGTGCCGCTCGCCGATCTGGAAAAAGAGACCGTGCAGTGGGCGCGTGAGATTCTCGCACACTCGCCGATGGCTATCCGCTGTTTGAAGGCCGCGCTCAACGCCGATTGCGATGGTCAGATTGGGTTGCTCGATCTCGCCGGCGACGCAACCATGCTTTACTATATGTCGGAAGAAGCGAAGGAAGGTAAAAACGCCTTTGTCGAACGCCGCCCGCCGGACTTCGAAAAATTTCCCCGCTTGCCATGAGTGCCGCGGGTTCCACCTCTGTCGCGCGGGCTCTGATTTTGACCGCGCGGCCAAAGACTTTGGCGGCTTCAGTCGTACCTGTTCTCGTCGGTACTTCGGTAGCGGTGAGTGAGGGGTATCCCGTCGCCGGTTGGATTTCACTCTTCGCCGTACTTTCGGCCATGATGATTCAAATCGGCACCAACTACGTCAATGATGCCATCGACTTCAAAAAAGGTGCGGATTCGGAAACGCGTTTAGGTGAAGCACGTGCTTCTCAACAGGGTTGGTTTACAGCTAACGGCGTACTCGCTATGGCCGCCGGCTTTTTTGCTCTGGCTTTGGCTTTCGGTTTGCCGTTGGTTTGGGAGGGCGGCTGGCCGATCGTCGTCATCGGATTGCTTTCACTGGCGATGGGTTACGGGTACACCGGGGGACCGTTCCCGTTGGCCTATCTTGGTCTGGGAGATTTGTTCGTGGTCATCTTCTTTGGTCTCGTCGCCGTAGGTGGAGTGGTCTTTTTGCAAACGCATGCTTTGCCCGACTCGGTGTGGATCGCGGGTTTGCAAGTCGGGCTCTTGGCTACGGTGCTTATCGCCGTCAATAATCTGCGCGACTTGGACCAGGACAAGCTGGTCAATAAAAAGACTTTGGCCGTCCGCCTCGGTCCTAAACTGGGGCGCATTGAAGTTCTGCTCTTGATTGCCGTTGCTTTCATGCTCAACGGATACTGGCTTTACCACGGTTTTGGCTATGCCTTTGGCCTACCGTTCATCGCACTTCCTCTGGCCATTCGTGTGGTTTGGCGCCTTTTGTGCAGCCAAGCGGGAGTGGAGTACAATCAGATCTTGGCGCAAGCGGCGATGCTGCATATGCTATTTGGTGTGTTGCTAGGAATTGGACTTATCATCAAATGAAGATCTGGACTCATCGCTACCGACTGGAGCCGCGCGAGCCTAAGAACAAGGCGCGCGAAGGTGCGCTGGTCAAATGTGAATGGTTTGCCGGTCAAATGGGCTATAGCGATTTGCATCCATGGCCCGAGTTTGGCGAACCCGAACTCGCCGTGCACCTGCGCTCGCTCAAAGAATTGCAATTTACGCCTTTGGCTGATGCTTCGATGGAATTCAACTATCAGGATCGTGAGTATCGACTCAAAAAGCGCAGTGCTTTTCTCGGATTGATCTTGCCCCGCTCGCACCGGCTGGTGTTCGACATCGAACAGTTGACGCCTGAAAAGCTCGGGCTGTGGAAAGAGCAGGGCTTTTCACACATCAAAGTCAAAATGGGCCGCAACCTCAAGGCCGAGACAGATATCTTGGTCGGCATGATTTACTCCACCAAGCTGATGTGGCGGGTTGATTTCAACGGGCGCGTCCCCATTCAAGACTTTACCCAGTGGTGGGCAGGGTTGGACGCTGCGGTCAAAACTCGCATAGATTTTATTGAAGACCCCGTGGGCAGTGGCGAACTGAAGGTCGCGGGTCCGTGGGCCAATGATTGGACCAAGCAAGCTCGGGCGCAAGTCCGCATCGTCAAACCGGCTCGTGAGCGAAGCGAAGACGTGGCAAAATTCGACCGGGTGATTTTCACCCACGGCTTGGATCACCCCCTTGGCCAAGCCACCAGTCTGTGGGCCGCTGCGAAATTTTACTCTCAGCATCCGCGCAAAATGGAAGTCTGCGGACTTGCGGCAACTGACTTTTTCTTACCCAACGCATTTTCGCAGGTTTGGAACTGCGAAGGCCCGCGTATGAAACCGGCAGAGGGCACGGGCTTTGGCTTTGATGAACAATTGGCGGCGGTGGCATGGGAACCGCTGTTTTGAACTGGCGCAAACTGCGCACTCAGACGTGGCATCACGCGCCGGATCTCGCGCCTTGGGCCAAACCTTTGCTCCAGGAGCTGCGCTCCCGGGTTCCGAAAATCTCGGGCATGAACTGGATTTTGTCTTCGGGCACCCAAAGTGTGCGCACGCTCAAAGCCATTGGGCTCAGCGAGGAAGCAATTCTCACTTCAGCCGAAAGCGTAAACAAGCATTTGCAAAGTACATTCACGGACCGCTGGCTGGTTGCGATTCCGCGCTACCATATCGGCGGCCTCGCGGTATATGCACGCGCGCAGCTGTCGGGTGCGAAAGTCAGCGTGCTTGAAGGCAAATGGTCGGCGAAGGCGTTTGTAGCCGCTGTCGAGCACGAAGGCGCGACGTTGGCTTCCCTTGTACCCGCGCAGGTGCACGACCTGGTGAGCGGGGGGCTCAAGTCGCCGGCTTGTTTGCGCGCCGTGGTCGTGGGCGGCGGGGCTTTGGAGCCTTGGCTCTATATTCAAGCACGCACTCAAGGCTGGCCGTTACTCCCGAGTTATGGCTTGACCGAATGCGCTTCACAGGTGGCGACTGCGTCGCTGAACAGCTTGGCGCACGCCGGATTCCCGGCGCTTCAAACTCTTGGCCACGTGGAATTAAAACTTTGTGAGCAACGCATATTTCTGCAATCCGCAGCGCTCTGCCGCTGGGTCGCAACTGCGAATGAGCAGGGGTATTCACTCGAGAGCCCCCTGCGTTCGGGCTGGCTGCCGACGGAAGATTTGGCCGAGCAAGACAACGGTGGCTTGCGCATTCTCGGCCGGCGCGATTCAGTAGTGAAAATTCTCGGAATACTCGTGCCCATGCAAGAGGTGGAGTTCGAGGCCGGCGAATTTTTTCGTGGTGTTGGCTGGGATGAGCCGTTCGCGGTGATGCCGGCGCCGGATTCGCGCCAGGGCTCAAAACTTCTGGTGGTTACGGATTCAAGCGCTAGCCTGCGCGATTGGGAAGGCCGAATTGCAGAATACAACGCGGCGGTTTCAGGCGTGCGCCGCCTAGGTGGCCCGTGCTGGGTGCCGAAAATCGAGCGCGGTGAAATGGGCAAGGTGAAGCGGGCCGAACTGGCGGCACTCATATCCGCACGAACTTCGAATTAGAAATCCATTGGCAACAGGGCGCGCTCTGGCGATACCGCGAGTTAGCGCGCGGCTTCGAGCTTTTCGCGAAAGTAGCTGGGAATCGAAACTTTTTTGAACGTCTTACGATCGGCAAAAACGTGGGTGGTGGCGAGCTTGCTGGTCGGGCGGCCGGTATGGTCGCGGAACTCGTAAGTGAAGCGCACCGAACTCTCGGTCATGTCGGCAATCCGGATGTGAATCTCGATTTGATCGCCCGGGCGGAGCGGACCCAGATAGTCGGCCTCCACATGACGCAATGGCACTCCGATCTCAGAATGTTTGAACCATTCGAGCCACGTGATGCCGATTAAGGGCACGAACTGTTCGAAGGCCCGATGCGCGATACGAAAGTAATTACCAAAGAAAACAATGCCTTCGCCATCGGCTTCATCGAACGGGATCTGCATTTTGATGGTTTTAAAGCGGTCCGCGCTCATCGCCTGAACACAACACCGTTGACTTAAAGAGTCAATTCCGCGAGAAGAAAATCTCTCGAAAGGCTAAGCCCGTGAAAGATTTGAAAATCTTCAATCGCGACGACTTCCCCAGGTACCTGCCGAAGTTGAATTCGCTGTATGACGATTTGTTTTCGTCGGGCAAAGGATTTCGCTCAAAGCTCATTCAGCGCATCGGTAAGCATCTGCAGCTGACCGAACGCCAAGAGCATTTGCTCGCACAGACCATCGAGTTCATTCACAACGCCTCCTTGTTGCACGACGATTTGATCGACCGCTCGGCTTTGCGCCGGAGCAAGACTGCGGCTTGGCTGAAGTATTCGCCCGAGTATGCCGTATTGGCCGGCGACTATTTGCTCGCGCGCGTGATGGTGAACCTTTCGCGCTACGGAAACTTGCCGTTGATCCAGTACACGGCCGAGATCATTTCCGACTTGCTCGAGGGCGAGTGGATTCAGGATTCCTTGATCCGCGACTGGAATGTGCGCTTGGCCCAGCTCGATCAAGTGCATGATTTAAAAACGGCGTCTTTGTTCAAGTGGTGCTTACGCGCACCGTTCATCGCCAAAGAGAACGACAACGTGCAGTTGCACCAGACCTTGGCGGAAATGGGCACGCTGCTTGGGCTACTCTTTCAGCGCGGCGACGACTTGCTGGATTTCGACATTCGCAATGACGAAGGCAAAGCCGTACTGGGTGATTTGAAATCTGGATACCTAAACTCTTTCGCGGCTTTTCTGGCCCGCGATTTCAACGACGACAAAATGCGCCGCTTAAAAAATTGTGAGACTCTCAATGAAGTCAAAGAGCTGACTGGCCTTGAACGTTTCAATCAAGCCTTGCGCGATTTTGATGAAATGAACCGGCAAGTGATCGAGTTATATGAGCACAAAGCCCGCTCACTCGAAGAATTTCTTGCGCCGGAAGAACGCGGACTGATCGGCGACCTCACGGGCTTACCGAGCGTGCTCTACTACCGCCGGGCCAAATAAAAATGGAATTCATTACGCTCACCAAAGGCGACGCCGAGTTCGATGCCTATTTGCGTGGAACGTTTTCGCGAACCCATCGCGCTTTGCCGGTCGAGACCTACCACCCCGAGACCGCGCGCGAGCGCGTGACCTTTCGGGTTGTAGCGATAGAGAAAATCGCGACACCACCGTGGTGGAAAATTTATTTCTGGTCGAGCCGACCGGAACTCTTACCCTTGACTATGGGCCCATCGATCGCGGCTTGGCTCAACGGCCGCGCCCGCTTGAGCGAATGGGCGCACTTGCCTTCGTGGTTCGCATTGGCGGGAATTTTCTTTCTGCACACGTCCGTCTTCTTGTTCAACGACGTGCAGGATCACGTGAAGGGCCTTGACCGTCTGAACCGCCGCCGCGGCAGCCAAGTGATTCAAAAGGGCTGGGTGGCGGCGACCGCTATGCAACGTTGGGCGGTTGTGAATTTGCTGCTGGCGATTTTGTTCGGCCTGCCGGCTTATCTGAACGCACCCTTGGAGCTGACTGCGGTTTGTGCCCTGACGACTTTGTCTCTAGTGATCCTCGCCGGCAACCGGTTGGCGCGCTGGGGAGTTTCCGACGTGGCGCTGGGTTTGTTGTTTGGGCCTCTTCTGACGGTAGGCGTGGCACTCGCGAGCTTTGGAGAGTTCACATACGGTGATATTATTTTAGGCATAGCCTTCGGCGGCTTGAGTGTTTGGGTTTTACAAATGCGCCAGCTAGAAAATCTCTTTCGCTCCAAGCCTGAGGGCTTTCGTACTGCGCTCGGGTTTTGGGATTTTGATTGGACTCGAGTGATCGGCGTGGGCGAAGGAATTTTGGGACTGGTGGCGCAGCCTGCAGCTGCGCTCGCGATTGGCGTACCTTTGAAAATGATGATGCTTTTACCCTTGGCCAGCGTGCCGACGGTACTTTTGATGAATCGCCTGTGGCGCGCCTCCTCACCGTTGGCCTCCACGCTCGTGCGTTCGGACCGTTGGGCTCTGGGCGCGCACTTGAGCTGGACGCTGTGGTGGATTTTGGCTTTGGGGGTTCAGTGGCTCTAGTTGGCATTGAACCTTTGGAGCAAACCGCGATGGAGAAGGCGGTCGACTTAGCCCGGCAGTGGAACGTGCCGGTCAGCCTCGACTTCACCGGTAAGATGGGAGTCAAAATTTTGGTTTCGGAGGTCGCAACTGGCATCGCCTTCGTCGATAAAAAACGCGGTAAACCTTTTTACGTCGATTTTTTGTCCGCCGCTTGGAAAGCTCGTTTTGCCGATGGGTTGCCAAAGAATCATATTTTCCGCCGCGCCATAGGATTCAAAGGCGATCCGCTGCGCTTTATCGATGCCACCGCCGGCTTCGGTCAGGATTCAATGCTGGCGCTGAGCTTGGGCTGCGAGGTGATCGCCGTGGAACGCTCGAACGTAGTGATCACTCTCTTGCGCAACGGCGTCGTGCGCGCCATGCGCGAAGACGAAGCGATGCGCCCCAAATTCGAAAACCTCAGCGTCGTCGAGGCCGAAAGTATGGTCTTTCTAGGCCAGGTCGATGCAGGTGACGTCGTCTACTTAGATCCAATGTTCGATAAGCCGAAAAAAACCGCCAAGTCGCCCAAAGAAATGCAGCTGCTGCAAGACTTGCTTGGACCACCCGTGACGGTCGAAGAGGAAGAAAAGTTGTTTCACAAGGCATTTGAACACGCGATCCAGCGAGTGGTGGTCAAGCGGCCTCTAAAAGCGAAAGCCCTGGTACGCGCGCCGACCCACTCCTACAAAGGCCAGAGCGTTCGATATGATGTTTATGTGAAGTCGTAGGGGTTTAATTTTTTTCGAACACATGCTCTCCTTATTTTTCTTTCTTTCTTATTCCCCCTTTCCGATTTTAAATATTGGTTCCTACTTAATAGAACCGCGGCCCGGATGGCCGCGGTTTGCCACTCTCATGGATGGACTGCCCCTGTGGCCACCTAGATGAGGCCTTCGGAGACGCAATTCCGTGCAGCAGTACGATCTAGGTACTTCGTAAATAAAATGCATCTGAAGTCGCGCGATTTATTCGTTACTAAACGCAATGGCTTCCATCTCCGATAGCCCAATTCTGGCGGCCGCGAGATTTTTCCCTCCATGAGAGTGGCAAATCTCCGGCGTCCACGCCGGAGGTTCCGTAAAGTTGGGGAGAATTTTTTGAGTACGAGAAGAAAGAGAGTAGACAAAACTAAGTCTTCATTTTGTACCATCGTTCACATGACGCAGTTGAAATTGCTTAAAAAAGGTGACACGAGGTACGGAAGTTCGCTCCTTAAAACTCGCAAAGGGCGTTCGGCTGGCCGGCCTATTGATTCTAGGCGATCGATGCATTTGGTTTTGCGGTCGTCGAAGGCTAAGGGCGCTTGGTCATTTAAAAGAAAACCGAACGAGGCTAAGATTTTGGCATTGCTCGATAAATTTGCGCTCCGATACGGAATCACGATTCATTCGAGCGGGAATGTGGGCAATCATCTTCATTTACATATCAAGTTGCCGAATCGCATGGCCTATAAGCCGTTTATTCGCGCTTTAACGGGTGCCATTGCGATGGCCGTTACCGGCGTTAACCGTTGGAATCCGGGTAAAACAAAACTTCGGTTTTGGGATTATAGGCCATTTAGCCGCGTGGTTTTCGGTTGGCGGGATTTTCAGGGGTTGAACTCTTACATTCAACTCAATCAGCTAGAAGGCCACGGAGTTCCTCGGGATGAAGCCGAGGACTTGATTCGCAATGACGCAAATTTCGTGAACTACGAATTGGAATTTGGTACGGGCTGAAGGGCCGAAAGAACTCCAGCCCTCTCAATTCAAAAGCTAATTTCCGCGGCAGGAGTTACCCACAGCTTCGAGTTCGGAGAGGTCATCGCAGTTGTATGTGCCAAGGTGGGCGCAGACGGAATCGAGACAGGAGGCCGGTACGCCGACGCAGAGCTTGGCGATGTTTTCCATCTCGGAAAAGTCGTCACAGTTATATTTACCGGCGTGGTCGCAGGCGGACTTCACACAGTCGCCGTTGAATTGGCTGCGGCACATGGTGGCGACGTTGGTGATTTCGCTGAGGTCGTCGCAATTGTATTTGCCGAGGTGATCGCAGACTTCGGCCACGCAGCCTCCGTCGTAATTTCCACGGCAGGCTTTGGTGATGGTGTCGATTTCGGAAAAATCATCGCAATTGTATTTGCCGACTTGCTGACAGGCGACGTCTACACACGAGGGGCCGGGCGCGGGACGCGGGGCGGGGCAGTTCACGTCTTCCGTGCGCACGGTTTGATTCATCAAGCGCGCGATGGACTGCACTCGCGGATTCTGTCCGCGGTAATATTCCAGAACCAGGCTGTCGATTTTGTCTTGGCTGGCTCCGGCGAAAGCGATGGAACCCGAGATCAAAACAGCACCTAAAGCGATCAGAGATTTCATGTGAATCCCTCCCTTGCCACAATTAGGACCATGGCTCTGGGGCGTTCGTCCAATGGATTATTCTTGATGTAGGCGATTCAGATGCGGCCGAAGATTTCGCGTACGCCTTCTTGTAAAGCCCGGCTGCCGCCGCTCTCCAGCACATCGCCATGGTTTACGACGACCCGGTCGAAGGGGAGAGTAAAGAGTTCGCGATACGAAGTGATTAAAGAATTTTTATCACGTGCGAATAAATATTTGGTGAGGCGGCTGGGTCCAAAGCGGCCGCCAACTTTGTTCCAACGCATAATCTTGCGCTCAAATCCGGTAAACACATCGCCCATATTGAACGCCAAATCGCAAAGAATCAGCGTGCGCGACGGCGCATGATAAAACGCAGCCTCGTGGATGCGCGTGCCATGCATGGGAATGCAATGCAGCTCCGGAATTGAAGGAAACTCCACGTTCAAGTCTTTTGCGGTGATGCCCTGCTTCTTGAGGTCCGCGAGCTTGTTGAGTGGAACAAAGACTTGCGCGCTCGGAAAGCGTGCCGCCATCCACGACGCCTCTGAGCCATGAAAGCTGTTCGGGCCCACTATATAGGACACACGCCCGAGCGCATTGAGCCATGCCAGCTCGGAGTCGTTCAACTTCATGGCGTTGTGAATCACCAAACTGCCATCGCCGAGGCGGATCACCGTCATGCGCCGGCCGAATTTGTTTTTCCAGGTGCCGGGGACTTCCCAGAGATTTTCAGCTAGCTGGCGCGGGGGCAAATTGGGATACGAAACTTCTGGCATGAGGTCGAGGATAGGCTGGGTGGACCAGTCCGGGCAAGTCCGTTACAATTCTGATATGAAAACTTGTTTGATTCTCCTGCTGATGATGTCGTGGTCCACCGCCCGGGCCGTAGAAAAATGCGATCACGATTTGGAATCGGTGATGATGTACGAGCAGCGCATTCTCTCGCAGCTCAAAGAGGGTGACGAGCACATGCGCAAAGAGGCGCGGCCGGCAGTAATGGACGCGCTGGTTTGCCTAATCGACATTCAGCAAAACTCACTCGGTTTCACGCGCTACGTGACCAATAGTTTTTTGCAAACTTTTTTGGGTAATGGCCAAGTTCAAGGCGTGCCGGTTGACCAGCGTTACAAGCAAGTGAGCGACTTGCTATTGAAGATGGCCGAGTACAGCAAAGACCCCGCGCATTTACTGATGCTCGAAGCGCACTCCAAGGGCGAGTGGGGTTTGTACGCATTGATGTGCGAAAAAGGTTCGACCGCCTACTGCAGTGATTTTTTGCCCGACATCAAACATATCAGCAAGCAGACGCCACTTGTCGCGGCTTCGTCGATGCTCCTGCTCAAGACGGCATATTTCAAATTGAACGGCCCGCAACAGCGCAAAGTTTTTGAGCGAATTCGCGAGTTGTACCGCACGATCGACAAAGAAGACACGCTCAAGCGGCGTGTGATCGACAGCATTTACAACGAAGTTTTACCGAGCGCGCCACCGTTGGGAATGCTGGGTTAGTTGCGATTTTCCCGCAATGGTTCAATGCAAGAGATCGGCGGGCCCACGTGCAGGCGGCTCCGGAGCACTTTCGAGCTGAGTCCAAGCCTGTTGTAGCTCGACCGGCGCGTGCGTACGCTCAATAAAGGAAAAGTAGCGTTTAAGATCGCAGAGCGCTTCGCGCGTGAAGCCAAGTTTCTGCCGAAGCAGCGCGCGCTGGCCGAGAATAACCGTGTTGGTGTCATCCATTTGTAACATCAAATTGAAAACGA
>JAYWAE010000100.1:0-6394 GCA_043782715.1 Pseudobdellovibrionaceae bacterium
GCCCAAAGCGTGCAAGGTGTTTTGCGGGAGTTTGACTATGCTCATCCGCAATTTGATCAGACCGCGATCCGGGCGCAACGTGATTTACCCGCGATTCAAGGTGCCGGGGGAGTTTATTTCGCCGGTGCGTGGTCGCGATTTGGTTTTCACGAAGACGGAATGCTGAGCGCCGTGAATGTGGCCGGTTTGATGGGCGTTCGTGCCCCGTGGGCGGCCGCATGAGCCTGATTCAAATCGGCAATGGGCAGGTTTTTCACAGCCGCAAAGAAGGCGCAGCCAATCGCTTCAATTACTCGGCTTTCTTTTTGCATTTTCGCTGTGATCAGGACGCGGAATTGCAAAAGCATATGCGCGACCGCTTTCGCCGGGCGCTCTGGTTCACCAGCGTAGACTATTTGAAAGGCAAAGCCGGCGATCTGGATCTGCTGGTCAAAGATTTTTTGCGTGAGTTCTGTGGTTATGAGGCCGAAGAGGTTTGGCTGCACACGCTGCCGCGCATGCTCGGCTACGTATTTAATCCTGTCAGCTTTTGGCTTTGCCGCCGTGGTGGAAATTTAGAGGCCGTGTTGGTCGAAGTGAGCAATACCTTTGGCGAGAAGCATTTTTATTGGATTCAGCCGCCTCTGGGAATTTCCGCAGATGAATGGTACCGCGCTGAAAAAGTTTTTCACGTGTCGCCATTCTTTCCCGTCGAAGGATTTTATCAGTTCCGGTTTGACGTGGCGACGAGCGACGCACGCATTGAGATCAATTACCACGGCCCATCGGGCGCATTGCGGCTCGCCACATCGGTACAGGGCCAGCTTTCGCCTTTGCAAAATTATTCGGCCGCTATGCTATTCCGGCGTTATGGCTGGATGACGGCGATGGTGGTGCTACGCGTGCATTTTCAGGCGTTGAAACTATGGCTAAAAAAATCTCACTTTTATAGCAAGCCCGCACTCCCGCGGGAGGAGGTAAGTTCATGAGCCGCGCATCGGTCCGCACGCGCATGTTTCTGCAGATCTTGAAGAGATCGAAGTATGGCACCGTAGACTTGAGTCTGCCGGACGGTCGCCGTGAAAATTACGGCGACGGCTTGCCTATCATTCGCGTCGAGGTGAAAACCTGGGAGGCAATTGATATGTTGTTTAGCCGGGGAGACCTCGGCTTGGCGGAGGCGATTGTCGAGGGTAGTTTGACCGTCGACAACACTGTGGCCTTGATCGAATGGGCCTGCCGCAACGACCAGGATTTAGGCCAAGCGTTGCATGGCACTTGGTACGTGATGCTCGCCGCGCAGATCCGGCATTTTTTAAATCGCAACGACCGTGGTGGAGCCAAAAAGAACGTCATGGCGCACTACGATTTGGGCAATGAGTTTTACCGGCTCTGGCTGGACCCATCTATGACTTACTCCTCAGCGATTTTCGATCGCCCCGGGCAAGATATCCATTCGGCGCAAATGGCAAAGTACGATCGCATTCTCGACTCACTGAATGTCAAGTCGGGCGATCATTTGCTGGAAATTGGATGTGGCTGGGGCGGGTTCTTTAGCCGCGCCGTCGAGCGAACCGGTTGCAAGGTGACTGCGGTTATGAATTCTCCTGAGCAGGCCCGCCACAACCAACGCAAAATAAATGAGCAGAAAATGGCTGGCCACGTCACTTTGCTGCAGCAGGATTATCGCGACATCGAGGGCAAGTACGACAAGGTCGTCTCGATCGAAATGATTGAGGCGGTGGGCGAAAAATACTGGGGTACGTTCTTTGGCAAAGTCGGCAGCTCCCTCAAAAACCGGGGAGGGGCGTTGATTCAGGGAATTACCATTCGCGAAGATCTTTTCTATTCCTATCGCAAGAGCACGGACTTCATTCAACAGCATGTTTTCCCTGGTGGCATGCTGCTGACCAACCGGGTTTTCCGCGAGCAGGGCCGCAAGCACGGAATGAATCTGGCGAATTCTTTCGAATTTGGACTCGACTACGCGGAGACATTGAAGATTTGGCGGCAAAACTTCAACAAGGCATTGCCGCATGTCTCAGCAATGGGTTTTGACGAAACGTTCGTACGCTTGTGGAATCTATATCTTTCGTATTGTGAAGGTGCATTTAGGGCAGGGCGTATTAGCGTCGGCCAATTTTTGCTGGAACGCTAAAAACAGAGGAGATGAGCCAATGTTAAATCTACTGATTGATATGACCGAACGGGGAATGGTTCCGAGCCCATTGGTGCGCATCGGAATCAAACGCCTCTGTAACATACGCCTCGTGAGTTTGGCGCAAACGGAATACAGAGATCCGCAAGCCATATCAGATTACGTGGACATGTTGAAACACTCTCCACTAGCCATCGCGACCGACGCCGCAAATGAGCAGCATTACGAAGTGCCGGCCGAGTTCTTTCTCCGCTGTCTTGGTCCGCATTTGAAGTACAGTTGCGCGTTTTGGCCGGAAGGATGTGAATCTTTGGGTGAGGCGGAAAAGCTCGCCCTGGAAATCACAATGGAGCGTGCGGAATTAAGCGATGGAATGAAAATTTTAGAGCTGGGCTGTGGTTGGGGCTCTTTGGCGCTGGCGATGGCCGCCAAATTTCCCAACGCGCAAATAACTGCGGTATCGAACTCGGCCTCGCAAAAAGAATATATAGACGGACAGATTGCGCAGCGCCAGCTGCGCAATATTGAAATCGTGACGCGTGACGTGAACACGCTCGCCGACACGGCGTTCGGGAATAGTAAATTCGACCGCGTGGTCAGCGTCGAAATGTTTGAACATTTGCGAAACTACGAGACGATTCTGGCGCGCATACGCGGCTGGCTGGCCCCCGAGGGTAAGCTCTTTGTGCATATCTTCACGCACAAGAAATATCCCTATCTGTTCGAGACAGAAGGCAGCGACAACTGGATGGGCAAGTACTTTTTTACCGGTGGACAAATGCCGAGCCACACGCTGCTCAAATCTTTCCAAAAAGATCTGCACATGGAAAAGGAGTGGTCCTGGGATGGGCGGCACTATCAGAAGACTGCGGAAGCTTGGCTGCGCAACCTGGACAGCCAAAAAGAAGCCGTGATCGGCATCCTCAGTCAGGTCTATGGGGAGCGGGAGGCACTGCGCTGGTTCAATCGCTGGCGCGTCTTCTTTTTGGCGGTGGCGGAATTATTTGGTTACCGTCAGGGGTCCGAATGGGGTGTGTCGCATTATCTCTTCTCGGCGAGTGGAGATAGAATATGAAGCAAATGCTAACCTCATATTTTGGCTTCGTGGTGATTTGCATGCTCGCAGTTACAGGCTGGGCGAGTTCGCAAGAAAGCGTTTTTGCCGGCGGCGGCAAACTCATGAGCCAACCCTGGGGTATCGCGACTCTTGCGGACACTTATTTTGGATTTTTGGCGTTCTATATTTGGGTCGTATATAAAGAGAGTTCCCTAGTTGCACGTGTCGGATGGCTGGCGGCAATTCTCTTGCTCGGCAATATTGCGATGGCGGTCTACGCGCTCGTACAGATTCGCAAGGCCCACGACAATTCCTTCGTCGCCATACTTCTGCGCGCCGAAGACCGGCGGCCCGCATGACAAAGTTTCAGCCTCGCCAGCTCATCCTCAGCCAGCTCCGGCAAGGCGCCAGTGCACATGGATTGGCGCTCACCTGCGGTTTTGCGCTGGCGTTGAGCTTGTTTCCATTGTTGGGCACGACCACTCTGCTTTGCTTGCTATTTGGCACGATTTTTCGCCTTAACCAACCCGTGTTGCAGGCGTTGAACTATCTCTTGTTCCCGTTGCAAATCATTTTTATCCCGATTTTTTTGCGCATTGGGGAATCCATTCTCAATGTTCCTCACCTGACCATCCATGTTGAACAATTCGCACGCCAGATGGCGGCCGAATGGCAGCTTTTTCTGCAGCAATACGGAATGGCGGCCCTGCATGCGATTTTGGCTTGGCTACTGCTGGCGCCAGTCGCAAGTGGAGTTCTCTACTTTGTGCTGCGCCCGGCCTTGGAAAATCTAAAACGGAGAATGGTATGACAGGTTTAATTGTGCTTGCGCTGTGTCTCTCTTCGGCCGGCGCGGAACCGCGGAAGGCGCTGATTTACGACATCGGCAAAACTAAAGATGCCCCGCGATTTGTGCAGGAAACTGAAATCACCGATACCGCGGCTGGCGAGAAGCTATGGGTATCGAAGATCAACGATGCTCAGGGTGTGCTCGTCATGACGGAAAGGGCGATACTCAAATACGGGAAGATTACCTATCAGTACGTCGAACAATTGCAGATCGCCGAGGCCTATGAGCTCAAAGTGGACGGGGGTAAGGCCACCTTTCAGACGTTTAGTTTGGCCTACGGGAAAAAGGGACCTCCGGTGCAAACCAAAACGGTCGCGGTTGGTACTGAGTTTATGACCGGCCCCATGACTGAAATCTTCTTGCAAAAGCAATGGGCGGAGTTGAGTCAAGGAAAGTCAATCCGTGTCGAATTCGGGATTTTCGAATTATCGAAGGCCGTGGACTTTAAATTTAAGAAAATTTCCGACAAGCCGGAAGTAATGGAGATCGAAATGCGGCCGGCCAACTTTTTTATTTCTCTACTCGTCGAGCCCATACGAATCGAATTCAACAAGGAATCGAAGCGAATGGTGCATTTCAAGGGTCGTACGCCTTTGCGCGAACAAAGCAACGGCCGCTGGACTGCGATTGACGCCGAAATCATTTACCCTTAGGTAAACTGTATGAATGTATATTTGATCTCGCTTTTGGCCACGTTCATCTTATTTCACCTGGCATTTTTGTTTGCCGTTAAATTTAAACGCAACGACATTGCCGACGTCTTGTGGGGGCCGGGATTTGTCGTCGCGGCGCTTGCCGGTTTGTGCGCTTTGCCAAGAGGCTGGCACCAGCTCGGCGAGCGCGAGTGGTTGATATTGATTTTTCTGAGCACCTGGGCGTCACGGCTTTTTTGGCATATCGGACGCAGATTTTTGAAAAAACAAAGCGAAGACACCCGCTACGCCGGCATGCGTGCCAAGTGGGGGGCGAATTGGCTTTGGCGCTCGTACCTTTTAGTTTTTGTTTTACAAGGAATTTTGCTGCTAGCCGTGGACAGCGGCGTTTTGCGCGCGCTCGAGATATCGCCGCGTCCGATAAATTTATTTTTTGTGATTGGAGCATCGCTTTGGGTTCTCGGGTTTATTTTTGAAACTGTCAGTGACCGGCAGCTGCGTTTGTTTTCCTCTGACGCACGGAACAAAGGGCGGATTATGAATACCGGTTTATGGAAGTTCTCGCGCCATCCCAATTATTTCGGAGAGGTCGTTCAATGGTGGGGCCTGTTTTTAATGTCGGCAGACAGTTCAGCTTGGTGGACGATTGTCTCGCCGCTGCTGATTACGTTTTTAATTCTTAAAGTTTCCGGAATTCCGATGCTCGAGGAGCTAATGGGCGGGCGTCCTGGCTACGCGGAGTACAAAGCGAGAACCTCGGTTTTTATTCCATGGCCGCCTGGGTAAGGCAGGAACAGCGCGGGCATCGGCCAACCCATTTGGGCGGCCGAAAAGCCCGCGTCTGATCGCGCTTAGAACCAATACTTAGCGACTCCGTTCAAAGCCAGGGTATCCGGCATGCCATTGTTGACGAAGAGGTAAGATCCGGCCGCACCGAGTGTGAAGCGCGTGCGATCCTGATCCGTCGTGGCGATTGGAATATCAAAGCCGACCATCGGCGCTAAACCCAAAGAAATGTGGGAGGTATTGGACAAGTTGTCCCAAACCGGACCGATGCCGGCGCCGACGTAGCTGTAGCGGATCACGGGTATTGTGCCGCCGAAATTGTAGGCCCCTTTGGCGAGCAAATCGGTGCGCGTCAGTCCCTGATGCCCACGGTCCCCATCGCTGGCGTAACCATTGAGTTCAAGTCCTGCGGAGATCGGGATCATGGGTTGAAAAGCGACCTCTGCACCCCAGTCCATACTGTTGCCATAGTCACCTTCGGTGCCTGCGACGCCGGTGTGAACTCCAATGGAGGGAGCTCTTTGTGATTCATCCGTCAAATGGCGTGGTTCACTAAAGGTGCGGCTCTGGCCATTTGTCTCCGCAGCCCAAGTCGCCCAGCTGAGACCCGCGGTCGCGGCTAGAGTGAGTAATGCAGCGGTAATTTTCATAAAGTAACCGGATTTTTTCATAAATATCTCCTTCATCCAAAGTTTGACTCGCACGGCAATTGTGCAAACCCAAGACCACCTTCAAAACCCTGAAAACGTGCCCCATACCTGCGCGAGAGGGTATGGGGCACGTGAATTGGGATTTTAAGGAACGTTCGAAACTTGGACTTCGTCGTGATTTATGCATCGGAAAAGAGGCGAGTGCGGATCATCCTAGTCGGATATCCGAATTTGGGACGGCTGCTGTCGCGCTTGCATCGC
>JAYWAE010000101.1:0-17034 GCA_043782715.1 Pseudobdellovibrionaceae bacterium
CGAAGACATCGAAATGCATGCGCACTGCGAAGCCGAAGACTTCTTCACCGCCGTCGACATCTCGCTCGAGAAAATGGCGCGTCAGTTGGCCCGTAAAAAGGCGAAGGTGCAAAAGCACAAAGCCCCTGGTCGTGGTGAACCTAAAGTCAGTTGACCAGACACCGGCGCCCAGTTAAATCCAAGAGTCTAACTCTAAAAAACCAGAGGCTCTAGGATGCTCAATTATCTGTTCACCAGTGAATCCGTCAGTGAAGGCCACCCCGACAAACTCGCCGATCAAATCAGCGACGCCGTACTAGACGGCTTTCTCGCTCAAGACCCGCGTTCGCGCGTGGCTTGTGAAACAATGGTTTCAACGGGATTCGTCGTGATCGCCGGTGAAGTCACTTCCAAAGGCGTGTTGGACTATCAGACTTTGGTGCGCGATGTCGTGAAAGATGTCGGTTACGACCACTCTGAAAAAGGCTTCGACTACCGCTCGTGCGCCGTGTTCGTGGCGCTCGACAAGCAGAGCCCCGACATCGCGATGGGCGTGGACGCTGGCGCTAAAGAGCAAGGCGCGGGCGACCAAGGGATCATGTTCGGATACGCCAACAACGAAACGCCCGAGTGCATGCCCTTGACGCTTTCACTGTCGCACAAGCTGCTGTTCGAACTCTCACAAATGCGCAAACAAAACAAAGTCGGCTTCCTGCGCCCGGACTCAAAATCGCAAGTCACGGTCGAGTATCAAGGCGGCAAAGCGGCGCGCATCGACACCATCGTGCTTTCGACCCAGCACTCGCCGGAAGTCGATCAAAAGAAAATTCAAGAATTCATCGTCGAAGAGCTCGTCCCCAAAGCGATTCCCTCGCAGTGGATCGACTCGAAAACCAAGTTCCACATCAATCCAACCGGCCGCTTCGTGGTCGGCGGACCGCAAGGTGATTGCGGCCTGACCGGCCGTAAAATTATCGTCGACACCTACGGCGGACATGGCGCCCACGGCGGCGGCGCATTTTCCGGCAAAGATCCTTCGAAAGTCGATCGCTCGGCCGCATACGCCGCTCGCCACGTGGCCAAGAACATTGTGAGCGCAGGCTTGGCTGAAAAATGCCTAGTGCAGCTCGCCTACGCCATCGGCGTCGCCGAACCCGTCAGCATCATGGTCAACGACTACGGCACCGCTCAAGTCGGCGGCGAAATGCTAGCCAAAGCCGTTCGCCAAGTCTGGAATCTCAAGCCAGCCTCGATAGTCGAACAATTCGACCTGCTCAAACCGAAATACCGCAAGACCACCAACTACGGCCACTTCGGCCGCACCCTCCCCGAACTAACCTGGGAAAAAACCGACAAAGTAGAAGCCCTAAAAGACGCAATCAACACAATCAAGCGAATGTAAAGGTGCCTGGTAACCAACCTAGCTGCAGTGCGACTTCAATGCCGAAGTCGCACCGCTTCTTTGGTGTCCAAAGTACATTCCCTCACCATTAACGTATGGTAATGGTTGAAAAGCATGTCAAAAAAACTAGCGACCACTGTCTATATAACAGAGCACCAACAGGCGTTCCTAAAAGAACTCAACCTGCGCTCAAAGGTACCCGTTGCTGAGTTTATCCGGCAGGGCATCGACTTAGTGCTCGAACGCTATCGCGACCTGCTGCCCGGGCAAATGGCCTTGCCACTGGGCAAGCCTGAAGCCGAACCGCATCTCGAACTCCTCAACACGCTTACCAGCCGAGAATAACTGCAAAATGTCTCCCGATCTCATTCGCAATTTTTCGATCATCGCGCATATCGATCACGGCAAATCAACGCTGGCGGACTGCTTGCTCTCGTTTACCAAAACGGTGAGTGAGCGCGAAAAGCGCGCGCAATTTCTCGACAATATGGACCTCGAGCGCGAACGCGGCATCACGATCAAAGCGCAGACCGTGCGTTTGAATTACAAAGCCCAGGACGGCAAGACCTACCAAATCAATCTGATCGACACGCCCGGGCACGTCGATTTTTCCTACGAAGTTTCTCGCAGCCTGGCCGCCTGTGAAGGCGCAGTGCTCGTGGTAGACGCCTCCCAAGGAGTCGAAGCGCAGACGCTGGCCAACGTGTATCTGGCGATCGAGAACAACCTCGCGATTATTCCCGTGTTAAATAAAATCGATTTACCAGCCGCCGATCCCGAAGGCGTACGCCGCCAAATCGAGGATCACATTGGACTCGACGCTTCGGAAGCCATTCTCGCCAGTGCCAAAGAAGGCAAAGGCATCATGGAGATTCTCGAAGCGGTGATAGCCAAAGTGCCTCCTCCCAAGGCCGACCGCTCCGCGACGCTCAGAGCGCTGATCTTCGACTCGTGGTTCGACTCTTATCAAGGCGTGGTCACGCTCGTACGCGTGATGGATGGCGTAATCAAAACCGGCGACATGGTCAAATTCATGGCCACCGACAAAGACTACGAAGTCCTCAAACTGGGAGTTTTCTCTCCCTTCGCCACCAACCTCGAAACGCTCGAAGCCGGTGAAGTGGGCTTCGTGATCAGTGGCATCAAGGACATTCGCGACGTTAAAGTCGGCGACACGCTCACCAGCGCCAAAAAGCCCGCGACCGAAATGCTGCCCGGATTTCAAAAAGTGAAGTCGATGGTCTTCTCCGGACTCTTCCCGGTGGAAGCGCAGTACTTCACCGATCTCAAGGATGCACTCGAAAAACTCACGCTCAACGATTCCAGCCTGACCTATGAGCCTGAGACTTCGGCGGCACTCGGCTTCGGCTTTCGCGTCGGCTTTCTCGGCCTTCTGCACATGGAGATCGTGCGTGAACGCTTAGAACGCGAATTCAATCTGCACCTGATAACCACCGCGCCCACGGTCGTGTACCGCGTATACAAAACCGACGGCACGATCATCGAGCTCGAAAATCCAAGTAAATTGCCTGAGCCGACCGAAATCCTAAAAATCGAAGAGCCCTACGTCAAACTCAGCCTGCACACGCCGAGCGAATATATCGGCGGCCTGCTCAAACTTTGCGAAGACCGTCGTGGCCAGCAGATTAAAATGGAGTACATCTCCGACACCAAGGTGATCATCGAGTACCGCCTTCCGATGAACGAAATGGTGATGGATTTCTACGACAAGCTGAAGTCGATCTCCAAGGGTTACGCCTCTATGGAATATGAACTTTCCGATTTCGCTGAAGGCGATCTCGTACGCATGGATATTCTGGTCAACCAAGAGCCAGTCGATGCGCTTTCGATCATCGTGCACCGGAGCAAGGCCCATAACCGCGGCCATGCGTTGACCGCTAAACTCAAAGAACTTATTCCGCGCCAGCAATACCAAGTGGCAATTCAAGCCGCCATAGGTGCCAAGGTCGTGGCGCGTGAGACGCTCGGCGCTCTGAGAAAAGACGTGACCGCCAAGTGTTACGGCGGCGACATCAGCCGTAAGCGCAAGCTCCTGGAAAAACAAAAAGAGGGCAAAAAGAAGATGAAGGCGATCGGCACCGTGGAACTTCCGCCCGAAGCCTTCCTCGCCATTCTCAAGGTGGAAGACTAGTGTCTCCGTTCGAGCGCCGGTTCTGGTCTGAGGGGCCCGGCTCGTTCGCGCTTGCTATCATTCTTGCGCTGATCGTGCGCTGGGCTTTTTTTGAAGCCTACGTCATTCCCAGCACCAGCATGCTGCCGACGCTGCTCGTGCATGATCACATCTTCGTCAACAAAATCATCTATGGCGTGCGCGTGCCTTTCAGTGACCGCTGGCTGGTGCGCTGGAGCGATCCTCAGCGTGGCGAAGTGGTGGTGTTCCGCTCCCAAACCGCGCCCGACCAGTACTTCATCAAGCGGGTAGGCGGAGTCCCAGGCGACCGGATCGTATTCGAAAACGGCAATTTGTACGTGAACGAGAAACTAGTCGAAAAGACCATCCCGCAACGGCTCAAAGAAGAATGGAACTGGCTGCACGATTCCGATTTTCCTGGCGAGCAGGCCGCCGGCGGTCTGGCCAATTACGTTCAGTGGGAAGAGCATCTCGGCGACAAAAACTACTCGGTTATGCTGCGCAAAGAAGGTGGAAGCCCAGGTACGTTCGGGCCAATCACCGTACCAGCAGGACAATATTTAGTTTTGGGCGACAATCGTGACAATTCACAGGATAGCCGTGCATGGGACGAAGCCAGCCGCTTCATACCGCGCGCCCAGTTCATCGGCCGTGCCTCGCAGGTTTGGCTGAGCTGTGAAAGCACGTTGCCTGTGGTCACATTTCTGTGCAATCCTCTCACCATCCGATGGCGAAGATTTTTGCACCCCGTGGAGTAGCTCATGGCCGCTAATGATGACAGCGAAGAAACACCCAGCGCCGGCCGCGGCAAAAAGAATAATGGCAAAGCGAAATTCGGCGATGGCATCGGTTCATTTCTCTTTGCCGTTGCCGCCATTCTGGCTTTTCGTTGGGCGTTGTTCGAACCGTACGTGATCCCCTCCGGTTCCATGATTCCGACGTTGCTGATTCACGATCATATTTTGGTCAGTAAGTTTGCCTACGGCCTGCGTTGGCCGTTCACCAGCACTTGGATCTTTCGCAATTCCGATCCCAAGCGTGGCGATATCGTGGTTTTCCGCTCGGTCGAAGACGCCAGCTACTTTATGATCAAGCGTGTGGTCGGCCTGCCCGGCGACAAAATCGAGGTCAATCCTGAGGGCTACGTTTCAGTCAACGGCACGCTCCTGCAGACCCAGCATCTCAACGTTGGTGAAGACGCCAGCTCGCAAAAGCCGTATTACCCAGTCAAAGCGGTGGACATCCAGGCCGATTTTTCTGAATTCGAATTTTTCCAAGAGAACCTGCTCGGCGTCGACCATCGGGCCATGCTGACCAAGGGCGCGCCCCGCTTCTTCGACCGTCCATTCACGGTGCCCGAAGACCATTATTTCTGCATGGGCGACAACCGCGACAACTCCAAGGACAGCCGCTACTGGGGCCCGCTGCCGCGTGAAAATCTGCTCGGCAAGGCGCTTTTCGTATGGTTGAGCTGCGAGGACACGCTGCCGTACATCCCATTTATCTGTAATCCGGCCAAGATCCGCTGGGGACGATTTTTCAACGGCCTCCATTGAGGACCGGTTGAGTGATGGCCGGGACTAAAACTCAAGTCAATCAGGCCAACTTCCTGCTGCGTTACTCGCTGCAGGCCTTCGGTATAATCCTGCTTCTGGCCATTTTTATTCGCAGCTTTGTCTTGTCCTCATACGTAATGTCGGGCGCCGCCATGCTGCCCTCCATTTGGCCGGGCGACTTTCTGCTCGCGGCCAAATGGGGAACCCGCGAACTCAAACGCGGAGCAGTCGTGGCCCTGCGCTGCCCGCACAGCCATGAAAAACTCTGCCTCAAACGAGTCGTGGCCCTACCCGGTGACCGCCTCGAAATTCGCGCGGGCCGGCTGGTTTTGAACGGGCAGGAGTCAGTGGAGCGCCATTCCGGACCCTTCACCACTGAGTTCACCTCTGGCGGAAGCTGGGCGATCTGGCCCGATACGGACGGCAAAAGCCTGGCAGCGGTCGTCGTTCCTCCGCAAAAAGTCTTTCTGCTCAACGATAAACGGGAGGATCGCGACGATTCCCGCTCCTGGGGGCCCGTTCCAGAGGATCTAATCGAGTCGCGAGTCCTCGGTGTGTGGATGTCGCTCGATTGGTTTGACGGCGAGCGGGTACGCTCGTGGCCACGTATTCGCTGGGTGCGTTTGTTGCGTAGCATCGATTGACTGTTTCGCGATCCTCGTTGTAGAGTGACTGCCAAATGTCCATGGTCGGTGAGTCCTTCCTCAGTTCAGAGCAGCTCTCTGAGAAAGATATCGAACAAATCTTCTCACGGGCCGAGCTCTTTAAATCCACCTTCGCAAAAAAGAAGCGTTTTGATCACCTGGTAGGAACCGAAGGCCTGTCTCAAAAAGTCGTCGCCTTGGTGTTTTCTGAACCAAGCACTCGCACTCGGCTGAGCTTTCAGGTGGCCGCGGCTCGCTTGGGTATTCGCACTCTCGCCCTCGACAACCCGCAAGCGGCCAGCCTCTCCAAGGGCGAAACTCTCGAGGATACGTTTCGCAACGTCGCGGCCATGCAACCCGATTTAATGGTCGTGCGCTACAACACGAACTTCGACGCCGACGTCGTGATTCGCGAATTGCCCTGCCCGGTGATCAACGGCGGCATCGGCACCAACGAACATCCGACTCAAGCCTTACTCGACGCTTACACGATCAAAGAAAATCGCGGCCAAGTGAAGGGCGAGAAAGTCCTGATCGTCGGCGACATCATGCATAGCCGCGTAGCCAATTCGAATCTTCTCCTGCTCCGCCGCATGGGCGCCGAGATCGGCTACTGCGCACCAGAACAATTCGAACCCAAGACTGACAATTGGAAAGGCGTAAAGAGCTTTAGCAATCTCAATGAGGGTGTGGCCTGGGCCACGGTCATCATGGGCTTGCGGGTACAAAAAGAACGCCATCAGAATGCGGGCATAGGCTTTTCGATGGCTGAGTACCGCGAAAAATTCCGCGTTGGCGGCGATCAGCTGGCGCATTTCCGTAACGACGGAATCCTGCTGCATCCCGGCCCTGTGATTCGCGGAGTCGAATTCTCCGCCTTCGTGCTCAATGACAAACGGTGCAAAGTGCTCGATCAAGTGACGAACGGCGTATTCGTACGCGCATCGCTGATCAGCTTGATGCTCGGCCTAGAGGTTCAAAAAGCGTGAATATAGAAAACGGGTACCTGGTGCTGGAGTCGGGGGAATGCTTCCCCGGCATATGGCAGGGAAAAAGCGCGTCCGGTGATGTCGCGATCGATCGCGCCGGTGAGGTCGTGTTCAACACGAGCCACTCCGGCTATGAAGAAATCGCCACCGATCCCTCCTACTTCCATCAGATCGTCGTGATGACCGCCCCGCAGATGGGCAACTACGGCGAGGACGACAAGGTTTGGGAGTCTGAAAAAATCTGGATCGAAGGTTTCGTCTGCGTCGAAATGCAGAACTCGTGGCGCGAGCACTCCTGGCGCGAAAAACTTCTCAAAGCCGGCGTTCCGATTCTCACCGACGTCGACACCCGCAAATTGGTGTTCAAGTTGCGCGACTTCGGCACGCCTTGGGGGGCACTGGTGCAGGCCCAAACGCCGGACGAGGCGTTGAGCAAGGCCCAAGTGCTGATCGTGGAAAAGAAAAAATTCGACATGGATTGGGCGCACTTTGTGGCGGTCAAAGAGGCCAAGACTCTAAAAGGCCAAAATCCGCGCGGCCCCAAAATCGCGGCCATCGATTTTGGCTGCAAGACCAACTCGTATCGTGAGTTGCTCGCCCGTGCGAGTGAAGTGCGCATCTTTCCGTCGCGCGCGACTGCCGAAGAAATCAAAGCCTACAATCCCGGCGGAATTTTTCTTTCCAACGGCCCTGGTGATCCGGCGGATGTGCGCGTCGCTTGCGAAACGGTGAAAAAGCTCGTTGGCTGGCGCTTTATTTTCGGCATTTGCATGGGCCACCAAATTCTCGGCCGCGCTCTCGGCGGGGAGACTTACAAACTCAAGTTCGGCCATCGCGGTTCGAATCATCCGATCAAAGACACTCTAATAAATAAAATTTACATGACAAGTCAAAATCATGGTTATGCCGTCAAGCAGGACACTTTGCCTAAGACGGTGCAGGTCACTCATGTGAATTTAAACGATCACACCGTGGCCGGAATTTACGATCCGACGCTGAAGGTGATGAGCGTGCAGTTCCATCCCGAAAGCCATCCCGGCCCGCATGAAGCCGTCGAACTGTTTGATTTCTTCATAAGGCAAACACAATGAACTACGAACCCTACGTCGATCGCCTCATGCAGCATTACACCGGCGCCCGCTACATGCCTGAAGTGCAAGCGGCCAAAGAGGATTTTTTCGAAAAGGCCGGTACGTTCGACGAAACCAGTTTGGATTTTGAATTGAAGATGGCGCAATTCGTCGACTGGTACTTGTTCACGCGCAAGATGAATAGCACCGGCCGGGTCGCGATCGAAATGGTGCTCGACGATCCCCAGTACGAACTGGTGGAAGGGGAGCGGGCGTTTTATTTGAACTTGCGCAACTCGCGCCACAGTTTATTCGAATTCCTCAAACTCAAAGGCGACGACGTCTATATCCGCGACTTATTCACGGGTTTTAAGTATGTCATCCGCAAATCGCGAGTAACCCAGGGGTTCAATAAGGACGAATACTTCGAAGCGCGCTTGGTGCCGTTTGAAGGCGGCTTCGTGTTCTCCAGTTCGTTTTGCTTCCATCCGCAAGCGGTTTCCAAGTACATCCTCAAGGAAGTCAAACGCATCAACAAGTTATCCGAAGAAGAGCAATCACAAGCGCGCGAGGAGTTGACCGCCAAGCTCTTCAAAATGAAACACAAGCACGAGCAGTACCGGCATTTGGACATTCACCAAATTTACTCCAACGAGTCGAAATTGAGATTTTAACGTGGGCAGAAGACAGGGTTTGAAAAAGGTGGTGATTCTCGGCAGCGGCCCGATCGTGATCGGGCAGGCGTGCGAGTTCGACTACTCGGGCACGCAAGCCTGCAAAGCGCTGATGAAGGAAGGCCTCGACGTCATCCTCATCAACTCAAACCCAGCCACGATCATGACCGATAAAGAGATCGCCACGCGGGTTTACATCGAACCGCTGAAGCTTCCATACGTAGAAAAAATCCTGCGCTTGGAAAAACCCGACGCGATCATTCCCACGCTCGGCGGCCAAACGGCGCTGAATTTGGCGCTGGCACTCGACAAGGCCGGCATCCTCAAAGAATTGAATATCGAAATGCTCGGCGCCACGCCGCAAGTGATCCGTAACGCCGAAGACCGCGAAGTCTTTCGTTCGATCCTCGACGATGTCGGCGCTAGCTATCCCAAGAGTGAAATGGTGCGTACCTTCGAGCAAGGCATGCAGACCGCAGAAAAACTTGGCTTCCCGCTGATTCTTCGCCCCAACTACACACTCGGTGGCGGTGGCGGTGGAGTTGCCTATTCGCTCGAAGAGTACCAACTCAAGATCGCGCAGGCTTTGCACGAAAGCCCCACTTCAGAAGTGCTAGTCGAAGAGAGCATGCTCGGCTGGCAAGAGTTCGAACTCGAAGTCATGCGCGACAAGTCGGGCACCTTCGTCGTCATTTGCGCGATCGAAAACTTCGATCCCTGCGGCGTGCACACCGGTGACAGCATCACGGTGGCACCTCAGCAGACGCTGACCGACCCCGCCTATCAGGCGATGCGCGACGAAGCCCGCAAGATAATCGAAGCCGTCGGGGTGCAAACCGGCGGTGCCAACATTCAGTTCGCGGTCGAACCCAAGACTGGAATCCGCAAAGTCATCGAGATGAATCCGCGCGTGAGCCGCTCGAGCGCCTTGGCCAGCAAAGCGACGGGCTTTCCCATCGCCAAGATCGCAGCGCTGCTTGCGGTCGGCTACGATCTCGAAGAAATCCGCAACGACATCACCGGTGGCAAAACTCCATGCTGCTACGAGCCCGCGCTCGATTACGTCGTCACCAAAATTCCGCGCTTCGCTTTCGAGAAATTTCCTGGCACCAAAGACAGCTTGACCACCCAGATGCGTAGCGTGGGCGAAGTCATGGGTATCGGCCGTACGTTCAAAGAGTCGCTGAACAAAGCCTTACTCTCGCTTGAAGAGAGCGAGCTCGGCGCTTACCCCGTAACCCTCGATGACCGGCTTTTGGCTTACCCCAATAGCAAACGTGTTTATCAAGTCTTTCAGGCCTTTCGCGACGGCCTTTCGGTCGATGAAGTAAATGCCAAAACTCAAATCGATCCCTGGTTCCTCGAACAGGTCGAAGAACTGGCGCATTTTGAAAAGAAATTAGCCAAGGGCCCCCTCAATACCGGTCTGCTTCGTCAAGCCAAGAAGCTTGGGTTTTCCGATGCCGCGATTGCCGCACACACGCAATCGACTCAAGAGCATGTACGTGAGCAGCGCTGGAAAGAAAAAATCGTCCCCGCGTATCTACAAGTCGACACCTGTGCCGGCGAATTCAAATCCGAAACCCCTTATTTTTACTCGACCTACTATAGCCCGCAAGAACCGGTGGCATTTCCCAAACCTTTGATAGCCCTACTTGGCAGCGGTCCAAATCGCATCGGCCAAGGCGTGGAGTTCGATTACTCTTGTGTGCGCAGCGTGCGCCAGTTTCAAAAATGCGGCTACAAAGTGGCGATGATCAACTCCAATCCCGAGACCGTCAGCACCGACTACGACACCTCGGACGCATTGTTCTTCGAGCCGCTCACTTTTGAAAACGTCCTTGAGATCCTACGCTTTCTCAATCCGACAGGGTTCGTGGCGCAGCTCGGTGGCCAGACTCCGATCAATTTGGCGCGCCGTTTGGTTAACGCCGGTCAAACGCTGCTCGGTTCGACGCTCGAGTCGATCGATATGGCGGAAGACCGCGGATTATTCGTTAAAATTTGCCAAGAGTTGAACTTTCATATTCCGCGTTCCGGAATGGCCAAGACTTTTGAAGAGGCGCGCGATATCGCGGCTCGCATCGCCTATCCGGTTATTTGCCGCCCCAGCTATGTGCTAGGTGGAAGGCGTATGGAAATCGTGCAGAATGCCGAAGAATTGAAAGTCTACTTCGACAAGCACGGCTCATTCATCACTGCCGATGCCCCTTGCCTGATGGATCAATTTCTCGACAACGCACTTGAGGTCGACGTTGATCTCGTACGCGGTGCAGATTGGACCGTGATCGGTGGAGTCATTGAACACATCGAAGCCGCCGGCGTGCACAGCGGTGACAGCATGGGCGTGGTCCCTCCGCAGCGCTTGAAACTTGAAACCGCCAATAAGATTGAAGAACTCAGCAAACAGTTAGCCGACCGGCTCAAGGTTCGCGGCTTCCTCAATTTGCAGCTCGCGGTCAAAGACGACAAAGTGTTCATGATCGAAGCCAACCCGCGCAGCTCGCGCAGTGTTCCCTTTATTGCCAAAGCCACCGGTATTCCGCTCGTCGATTTGGGTGTAAATGGGATTCTCGGCCTCACGGCCAAAGAGGTAAAACCGGAGCAGTTCGTGTGGCGCGATTTTGAAGGTGTCAGCGTCAAGGGCGTGGTCTTTCCGTTCAAAAAATTCCCCGATTCCGATTCCATCCTTGGGCCTGAAATGAAATCAACCGGCGAAACCATGGGCCGTGGCCGCGACTATTCAGAAGCCCTGCTCAAAGCCATCGTCGCGTGCGACCTGCAGTTGCCGGCGGACGGCGAAGTCTTTCTCTCCCTGCGCGAGAAAGACAAACCTGAACTTTTGGAACTCATCAAAGGCATCCGGACTATGGGCTACACGCTGTCGGCAACCCATGGTACCGCGTCGTACCTACAAGAAAACGGCATCGAATGTGAACAAGTCAAAAAGGTGCATGAGGGCCGCCCGCACTGCGTAGACCGGATTCGCTCGGGCCAAGTGGCTTTTGTGATCAACACGACCTCCGGCCGGACTTCCATCGAGGCCTCCTTCGGCATCCGGCGCAGCTGCGTGGACTATTCGATTCCGTGCATCACGGAGAGTGACGCCGCAAAAGCGTTCGTCATGGCGCTCAAGAAACGCAAACAAGGTGACTTTGGCGTAACTCCTTTGTGATGCTGATGTCATGGATCTGCTCAAAGTCACCGGCCTAACCAAGTCTTATTCACGCGGCTTTATCCCGCGAAAAATCCAAGTGCTTAAGGGTTTGAGCTTTCGTGTCCCAGCGGGCACGATCACCGGTTTTCTCGGCGCCAACGGCGCGGGCAAGACGACCACCATGCGCTGTGTGCTTGGCCTCGACTATCCCGATGCGGGTGAAGTCGAGATGTTTGGCAAACCGGCGAGTATAGAGAGCAAGCGCCGCCTTGGTTTTCTGCCGGAGCGGCCCTATTTCTACGAACATCTTTCGGGTATTGAGTTTCTCGAATTTTACGCCAATTTGACCCAAAAGTGGAAGCGCCAGGTGTTACGCGATCGCATCATGGAACTACTCAAGCGGGTCGACTTGGAATTCGCCAAGGACCGGCGACTGCGCGCCTACTCAAAGGGCATGCTGCAAAAGATTGGCCTTGCGCAAGCGCTGATTCACGATCCTGAGTTGGTGATTCTCGACGAGCCGGTCTCCGGACTAGATCCCGATGGCCGCCTTGCTTTGGCCGAGATCATTCTAGAAACGGCTAAGCGCGGCCCCGCCGTCTTCTTCACCAGTCACTTGCTCCATGACACCGAACGACTTTGCCAACGCCTAGTCGTGCTCAAAGATGGTGCCACTATTTATGAAGGCGGCACCGAGGAATTGCTCGACCGCAGTGGTTTGTACTTCGACGTGATCTATTTGGCCGGCGGCAGCCGGCGCACGCTCAAAGTCGATTCACAAGAGGCCTTGCAGCCCGAACTCAAGAAGCTGCTCAATGATGGCGCCACGATCACGGAAGTCCGCCGCGTCCGTTCGACGCTCGAGGAAATTTTCGTCAATATGGCATTGAAAAGCGGCCGCAACATCGGCACTTCGGTTCTCGGAGGTAGGCCATGAGGCCGATTTGGGTGCTGGCGAAAAACACCTATAAGGAAGTGATCCGCGACCGGATTCTTTACGCACTTTTGCTCTTCGCTTTTCTATTGATCGGCATGAGCCTGGCGCTTGGGCAGCTCTCGTTCGCGGAGCAGGAGCGGATCTCCGCCAATTTCGGTTTGGCCGCGATTCACCTTTGCGCGGTCATACTGGCGATCTTCGTCGGCAGCAACCTGGTCTACAAGGAAATTGAAAAGAAAACCATTCTCACCATTCTGGTACGTCCCATCAGCCGTTTGCAGTTTATCCTTGGAAAGAGTTTGGGCCTGACGCTTTTGATTCTCACCATGATCGGCGGACTGGCGCTGGTTCTCTCAATGGTCTTTTTAGGTTTGGGCATGAAGATAGACGAGCGCCTGCTCATCGTACTGGTGGGCTTGCTGGCGGAGTCGCTGATTCTTCTCGGCGTCACCTTGGTCTTTTCCATGGTCTCAAAGCCATTGCTCGTGGTTTGTTTTTCGCTCGGCGTTTTTCTCATTGGTCATTGGCAGGACAGCTTGGCCTACTTCGCATCCAAAAAAGAGGGCGACTCGCTGAAGCCGGTCAGTTGGATCGTCCATCACTTCTTGCCGAACCTGGAGCGGGTCAACTGGAAGGATTTGGTTCTCTACGATCTCCCGCTCGATCTGCCAGCTAAATTCGCGTCCCTCGGCTATGCGGCGGCATGGTTTGCCTTGTGCATTTGCCTTTCCGCGCTCATCTTTAAGAACAAAGATGTGGGCTGAAACCGCGCTCGTTTTCATTCTGGGCTTGTTGCTTGGCAGTTTCGCCAACGTGGTGATCCACCGTTATCCCAAAGGCGAGAGCGTGGTCAGACCGCGCAGCAAATGCCCAAAGTGCGGCAAGCCCATCGCCGCGTGGGACAACATTCCCGTTTTGTCGTGGGTTTTTCTCGGCGGTAGGTGCCGTGCCTGTAAAGCTCCAATTTCCATGCGTTATCCAACGGTCGAATTCATCACCGGCGTACTCTTTGCGGCCGTCTTCATCAAACACGGCATGACCTGGTCGACTCTCGAATATCTCATTCTGGTTTGGAGCCTGGTGGTGGTTTCTTTCATCGACATGGACCTGATGATTCTACCAGATGTGTTTACTCTCTCGGGCATCGTCCTAGGCCTTCTAGGCGGCGCACTCAATCCCGAACGCGGCTTTTACGCCAGCCTCGCGGGCGTGCTGATGGGCGGCGGTTTTCTTTGGGCAGTGGCCTATTTGTACCTCGTCATTCGCAAAGAAGAGGGGATGGGCGGCGGTGATATCAAGCTGCTCGCGTGGCTGGGTGCCGTGCTGGGATGGACGTCAATACCGTTCATTGTGCTGGTTTCGAGCGTTCTTGGCAGCGCTGTAGGTCTAGTTCTTGCGGCTCGCGGAAAGGCTGGCCTTAAGTCAGTTATTCCCTTCGGACCCTACCTTGCTCTAGCTGCCGTGATATTTCTCCTCGGTGGAGACCAGTTGGGCCTCTGGTACATAGGTCTGTTTCTGCCCATGCAAGTCCCCGCCAATTGACAAGAAATTGAGCCATCGGTCAAAATTTTAACTGGGATCAAGGGCCCGTCCGGGTCCGTACTGCGCTGAGGCGGCAACATGTTTTTCCAGTCCAAAAAACTAATCGGCCTCGACATTGGATCGGCCAACATAAAAATGGCGGAGGTCGAAATCTCGCGCAAAGGTTCGACGCTCACCAATTTCGTGATCCGTCCCACACCTGCTCGTTCCGTAGTCGGCGGTGAAATTTCAGATCCGGCGGCAATTTCAGAAGTGATAAAAGAGATGTGGAACTCTCTACGGACGAAACGCAAGGCCGCAGCCATTGGATTGTGGGGCACCTCGGTCATCACCAAACGCATCAGCGTTCCGCAAATGGAAGAAAAATTGGTGGCCGGCCAAATCCGCTGGGAAGCCGAGCAATACATTCCCTTCGACATCAACGAAGTGAATATTGATTTCAAAATCATCAAAGGCTTTCAAGGCAATCCCGAAACAATGGAAGTTCTGCTCGTGGCCGCGCGCCAAGAAGTGGCGATGCTCTATCAGGACATCGTACAAAGCTCGGGTTTGACCTGCGCCGTGATCGACGTCGCAGGCTTCGCGCTAGCCAATTGTTTTATGAACAGTTTCGGCGCACAAAGAGGCCAAACCGTGGCGATGATGAATATCGGCGCCT
Organism: Pseudobdellovibrionaceae bacterium; assembly: GCA_043782715.1. Classification (GTDB taxonomy): domain Bacteria; phylum Bdellovibrionota; class Bdellovibrionia; order Bdellovibrionales; family UBA1609; genus JALHOQ01. The sequence continues at coordinate 14,761 of JAYWAE010000101.1, forward strand.
CGGTCACCAATTTCGTGGTCATCGAAAACGGCGACATCGTCTTCTGCCGCGACATTCCGGTGGGCGGTCTGACCTATACGACGGAAATTCACAAAGGCATGGGTATCAGCCTCGAAGAAGCCGAAGCCATGAAAATCTCGGCGTGCACCGGCCAAGCCGCGCCGGAAGAAGTCGCCAAGATCATCCAGAGCTCTCACGAGGTTCTGGCAGAAGAGATTCAGAGCAGTCTCGACTTCTTCACCAACACAACGCCCGGCCTTCCCGTGCAGCAATGCATGGTCACCGGGGGTGCTTCTCGCACCATGGGCCTGGTCGGCTTACTTGGGCAACACACGAAGATGGGATTTCAAATCTTCGATCCGTTTCGCACAATGAAGGTCAATGACAAGAACATGACCTCCGAGTTTCTGTCGGAAATTCGCGACTTCGCAGCCACCGCAGTCGGCCTAGGCTTACGCGCACAAGGTGATGCATGATCAGGGTCAACCTACTGCGCAACAAAGTCGGCGAGCAGACGGCATCTTCGACTCAGGTGTCCTCATCTCCCAGAGCCTTTGGCGAAGGCACAGCCGGCTTGCGCGAGGCACTGACCAAGGTTGTGCTGATCTTGATGTTTACGATAGGACTGATGCTTTGGGAAAGTTCGCATATCCGGGCGCTCAACGAAGAGCAGGCGCGCCTTACCGGAACACTGGCTCAGCTGCAGACGGAAGCCAAACAAAAAGAAGATGAGGTGTTGGCTGTCAAAGACATCGAGGGCCAAGCCAAAGAACTCGAGGACAAGCTCAAGATTCTCAAACTCTTGTCGCGCTTGCGGCTGCGCGAAGTCAAAACCCTGGACTTCATGCAGAGCTACATTCCCGAAAAAGTTTGGCTGCGCAGCATTCGCTACGAGGCCTCAAAAGACCACCTCGACGTTGGCCACTTCGTATTCGAAGGCGGCGCCGTGAGCACCGAGGAGTTAACCGAATTCGTCAAGCGTTTGGAAAACAGCGCTTATTTATCCGATGTGATCGTAATTAAAAACCAAGAGGTAGCCCAAGGGGGCAAGACGCCGCTACGCGACTTTTTGTTTACTGCAGAAGTGGAGACGCAGAATTGAATATAGTTGAAATGCTCCGTAGAATGACTCCCGGGCGCGCGCTGTTGATCGGCTTAATCGCGGCCGCATTCTATTACATGGCGATGTTCGATAGCGGTACCAAGCAAGCGGAAGCTCTAGCCCAGAGCCGTATTCAAGTGACCGAAATTCAAAGGCAAATTAAAGAGAACCAGAATAAGCTAGATCGCGCCGCGGTCTACAAAAAGACAGCCGCCGAAATCGGCACCACCATTCACAAATTACTGAGTGTCATCCCCGAGCGCTTCGGTACGACCGATCTCAAAAAGATTTTGTCGAATGAAGCCAAGGTCGCCGGTACATCGCTCGCAAGTCTTTCCGAGGGCCTGCCCGAAACGTCTTCGGTGTCGAAAGAATTTGATGAACTCTCAGTTACCATAGATATGTCGGGAAGCTTTCTTCAGCACATGGTCTTTTTGTCCAATTTGACCAAGATCAACCAGATTTTGATCGTGCGTAAAATTGAACTGTCACAAATCGGAAACGCGCATGCGGAAGAAGCCGCCAGCGTGCACATGCTCGCAGACATCATCGCCTATCGCTATCACCCCGCCACGCCCACTGCCAAGGCCCCGGGCACGCCCGAAGGTGGTGGCTGATGGATCGGCGTGAACTTAGGACCACTCTTGCCTACGGGCTCGCGGGCCTACTCAGCGTCGGCGCCGCATTCATGATTTCACTCAAATTTCTCGGCCACTCGCATGCACAAGCGGGGACCGCGCCTCGCGCGTCCGCGGCGCCTGTTCCGGCTGCTACACAAAATCCAGCTGCCACACCGGCGGACGCCGCAGCGGACCCAGTCCCTGCGGGCAATGGGGCCGCAGCCGGCGGCATCCAGCCTCAGACTCCTGGCGATGAAGATAGACCGACCGGCGAAGCTTCCGAACTCGAGGGTTTCCTCGAGCCGTTTATCTACGACATCGTCAATCGTCGCGATCCGTTTCAGCCCTACGCCGACTACGTGCCGTCAGACCAGCCGGGCAACACGCGGCCACTCACGCCGGCGCAACGCTTTGACCTCGACCAGCTTAAACTCGTCGGCATCATGTGGGACGTCAAAGATCCCAAAGCTTTGTTTCTCGACCCCGAGCAAGAGGTGCTGACGGTAGGACGCGATGACGGTATCGGCAACCACAACGGCTACATAGCCGCAA
>JAYWAE010000102.1:0-2418 GCA_043782715.1 Pseudobdellovibrionaceae bacterium
CTAATCGCAGCCAAAAACCGTGGCGTTGAAGTGAAATACCTGATGGACAAAACAGCGGCCGAACGCAAGGTCGACGGGCCCTTTTCAAAATTGTTGGCCGCCGGTGTCGATGCGCGCAAAAGCTCACCGATTTTCTCGCTCACGCATTCCAAGAGCTTTACGATCGACGGTGAACGGGCCTACGTCATGACGCTCAATCTGACCAAAATTTCGGATCGCGTCCGCGATGTGGCGCTGATCACTTCGAATTCCGCTGACGTTAAATTTGTCGAAGAGCTGTTTGCAATGGATTGGCAGAATTCGGCCGACGGCGCTGGTAACACTCCGAGCGTAATCCCCGACAATTTCGTGGTCGCACCGGTCAATGCTAAAGCCAAAATCTTGGGCCTGATCCAATCGGCACAAACCAGCTTGAAAGTCGCCGTTGAAAATCTCTCGCATGATGAAATCCTGCAGGCGATGATCGACGCCAAGAAACGCGGCGTCGACGTGCAAGTTCTGCTCCCCCGCTGCAATCTTTCAACACCTGATTTCGATATGCCCGCGGCACTCAAACTCAATGCCGGCGGCGTAACTGTGAAGCTCATGCAAGGGCCCGATTCGCCTAATCAGCCCTACATCCACGAAAAAGCCATGGTGATTGACGGCAAGAAAGGCTTTCTCGGTTCCGAAAACTTCTCATTCAACTCGCTCGAACACGCGCGTGAACTGGGAATCATATTTGCCGACCCGAACCAGGTGAAACAGCTAAGCGATGTCTTTGACCAAGATTTTGCCAAGAGCTTGGATTACGCAGCGGCGGTTGCATACACTTGCCCGCCTAGCAATTTTCCGATCGTCACAGAAGGTGCGCTCTAGATTCGGCACCCAATCTATTTAAACTTGTTCACGATCTCTTTAAAGTAATTGCCCCGCTCGACATAGCTGTCGAACATATCGAAGCTCGAGGCTCCGGGCGAGAGTAGAACAGTATCGGCAATGCGCGACTTTTGATAGGCGATCAGTACCGCCTCTTCAAACGTCCCGATCAAAAATGTCTCGCTGAAATCGCCAATATCGCGATTGATTCGCTCTTTGGCTTCTCCGACCAGGATCAGCGTTTTGACTTTGCGCTGAATCTTATCGCGCAAGGGCGCGTAGTTCAGATTCGTTTCTTTGCCGCCCATGATCAGAATAATGTTTTCTTCGAAGGAATCTAAAGCGCGTAACACCGCGTGCACGTTCGTTGCCTTGGAATCGTTGTAGAACTCGACGCCGCCGACCTTGCGCACGTACTCGAGGCGATGGGGCATTCCCTTGTAATTGTCGATCACGCGCTGAATGGCTTCATGCTTGGCGCCATGCTCGCGGGCGGCCAAGATGGCGGCCATGATATTCTCGTAGGCGTGCTTGCCCTTCATTTTGGTGTGCTCGACGGAGTAGTACTCGATCTCAGGACCGGTGCGCACGCGCACTTGGTTTTTAATGGTGACGGCGCCGCCGATGTTCATGATCTGCGGCTCCAAAGACGGCTTACGTGAGAAGTAGAAAATCCGTCCGCGCTGAACCATCGGGTCTCGTGCCAGCTCCACGACCGCATTGTCGTCGGCATTGAGAACGCTGGTCGTGCCCTGATTGGTATTGATGAACACTTTGCGCTTGGCGTTCACGTACTCTTCCATCGTGCGATAACGGTCGAGATGGTTTTCGGCTAGGTTCATGAAGACGATGTTTTTGGCGCTGAATTTTTGCACGTGTTCGAGCATGAAGCTCGAGATCTCGACGACCAAAACGTCGGCTTTCTCGCCTTTGAGCAGATACTCGCTCAGCGGCTCGCCAATGTTGCCGCCAATCCATGATTTGATTCCACTCTCGATCAGGAAAGTGTGAATCAGATTGGTCGTGGTGGTTTTTCCGTTGGTACCAGTGACCGCGATCATCGGCTCTTTGATGAACTGAGCGCAGAACTCGAGCTCGCCGGTGACGCTGACACCCTGGCTGCGGGCGTAATCGAAGATCTTGAGATGCGGCGGCACGCCCGGGCTCAAGACGATCAAATCTTGGTTCAAGAAAGTCTTCGGCGTGTGGCCGCCGAGTTCCAGCGTGACGTTGCTCAGCCCATCGAGCTTTTCCAAAAATCCCGACAATTCGGCTTTTGATTTATGGTCGCTAATGGTGACGTTGGCGCCGTGTTGGCTGACAAAGCGGGCCAGCGAAACGCCGGTCTTTGCTAGGCCGACGATCAAAATGCGTTTGTCTTTTAGAGACGAGAGCTCCGTAAGTTCCATCTTTACTCCTGGCGGTTACCGCAACTTCAAAGTCGCGAGAGAAAGGACCGCCAGCAAAATGGATATAATCCAAAAGCGCACGATGATCTTGGTCTCGTCGAGACCCAACAGCTCATAGTGATGGTGTATAGGCGCCATTTTAAAAATGCGG
>JAYWAE010000103.1:0-2415 GCA_043782715.1 Pseudobdellovibrionaceae bacterium
GGAGGAATTCACCATGTCCAAAATTTACGCCTGCATTTGGTCCAATGACAAAGCCGCTGAGATGGCCAAATTCTACAAGGCGATCTTCAAAGGAACAAAAGTCGGCAAGACTTCTTACTGGGGCAGCAATCCGATGGGCGTCAAAGAGGGCTCCGTACTGACCATGCATCTCACGCTCATGGGCCAGAAAGTCATGCTGTTAAATGGTTTTGCTAAGATGACCTTCAACGAGTCCATTTCGTTCGTCGTGCCCTGCAAGACCCAGCGCGAGATCGACAGCTACTGGAAGAAGCTGATCCGCGGTGGAGGCAAGCCCGTGCAATGCGGTTGGCTGATCGACAAGTACGGTGTCCGCTGGCAGATCACGCCTGCCGAGTTCGACAAGTGGAACACCAGCAAGAACAAAAAGAAGAAGCAAGCGGTCATGCAGGCTATGTGGAAGATGATCAAACTCGATCGCGATAAGCTCAAACAAGCCTTCGACCAGGCTTAAATCGAGGTTGGATTGTGGCGCGCTCGGTATGCGTCCCATTCCTCTTGTTTCATGTAGCGCAGCATGATGTCGGTGGGGACCTGAGTGACGTCCAGCCAGATTAGGCCGTCGATGCTGTTGAAGTCGTCGTCTTTGTTGAAGGCCAGGAAGCGAACGCCTAGATCCAAATACAGTTTGATAAGTTGTGGAATTTGCGCGCGCGGGTTGCCCTCGGAGTGGCGCACGAACTCTTGTAAACTCTGTAAGTTTAACGAGCGATCGACGAGCGATGTGATTTCTTCCGGCGAAGTTTCGGAGTTGAACACCGGCGGATTTTTCGACGTCACTGTATCGGACTTTTCATGCTGGTAGTTCTTCATCAAATAGCTGACCATCAGGTGCTTCGAGTCTTCGCTGAAGTCGTTGGAGATGCTGACCGGACCCATCAAATACTTGTATTCGGGATTGGCGACGATGAAGCGCGCGAGGGCCATCCAGATCATGACCAGCGTTAGTCCGCGCTGGTACTCGGGGCGCACGAAACTGCGGCCGGCCTCCAACGTGCCGGTTTTAAAATCGCTATTGAGCAGTGGATCGAGATTAAACAGGGTCGCGGTATAGACCCCAGCCGTTCCTCTCTCGCGTAGTATGCGATCGACACGGCCGATGCGATACGCACCGGTAATCTCGCTGGATTTTTTGTCCCAACAAATGAAGTGATCGTAGTCTTCGTCGAAGCGGTCAATGTCGCGAGCCGTGCCAGTACCTTCGCCGACCGTGCGGAAAGTTTCTTCGCGCAGGCGGCCCAACTCCAAAAGTGTATCGGGAATTTCGCGGCCGGTGGCACGGTAGACGATGAAGCCTTTGTTCGCTTTGTCAGGAGTGGAGTCGACCACGACTTGCGTGCGCGCCAACTCCAATTGAATGCGTGCAGGATCCTGCGGGCTTGCGATCGGTTCAAGTGGCCGGGTGGAAGCCCGTGAGTTTGTTTGGGGGGTCATCTTATGTCTTAGGATTACCAGGAGATAGTGGGGGTTCAATAGGGTTAGCTCGGGTTTAACACGGTGTTCCTTCGGCATACGGCATACGGCATACGGCATACGGCATATGGCATATGGCCATCGGCATACGGCATACGGCCATCGGCATGGGGCATGGGTAATTTTTTGTGAGATCCAAATGGGATGCTTGTGAATAGGTTGGGTTGATTCAGATTCCATCACGAGCCTTTCGGGAAATCGGGATTATTTCGCGGGCTGAAACGAAATTGCGAATTGGCTAAACGAACAGCGAACATTGCAATTGGAAACGAGAAAGCGAGTCGCTCACCAGTACATCTTGAGTTTTCCCACACATGCCACATGCCGATAGCCCTATGCCGATGGCCCTATGCCCTATGCCGATGGCCATATGCCCTATGCCATTTTTCGTTCCTTCCGAAAGACTTAGACAGTAGTCGCCTTGTCTCATTTTGGTACGTTGGTGCTAAAAGGGCCGCTTTTCTCTCGCTTTACGAGGCGCAAGGAACGCGGCACGGGCCTGGCATTTCCATGAGGGTGATAGAGGGATTGAACAGTGAAAACTTGCTTGCGCACATTATTGATTTTCGCCTGCTTCGCAGCTGTGGCCTGCTCTCAGGAGTGGCGCCAAGGCGATGCCGGTCTCACCGGCGACGAAGTGTTGGCGTACCTCGCGGAAGCCAATTCACCCACGAGCGCGAGTACGGGCAGTAGCGGTATTGCCAGTGCGTTGGCCTATAAAGACGACCCCAACACCACGATCTTTTTTGCCGATGCACCCGGCCCACTGGGAAAAGTGCCAGAAGTTTTGGCACTCGATGACATGGATTTTCTCGGCACCGGCCAAGATCTCTGGTACGGCAACATCAAATTCGCACGCATTTTCTTTCTCGATAGTCCCGGTCCCTCGGATCGCCAAGATGG
>JAYWAE010000104.1:0-6357 GCA_043782715.1 Pseudobdellovibrionaceae bacterium
TCCGAATCAAAGGTTCTTGAGCGAGGCCTCTAAATTAATTCTGTATATAGACCCTTCGGGTAAATCGCGTGCGACTTGTGCGAAGAACTCGCTGTTGCGCGCATGCAAAAAAGGCGCGATGTGGACAGAGACTTCTCGCGCCAGAAACGGTGCCCCGGTGGTGATGGCTCTTGCGAGCGCGGCGGAAATCTTGTCGCTATCGGCTACGGACGTGTAGCGCTCCAGTTGTACGAGCGCGAGGTCGATTAGCTCCGCATCGTAACCGCCGAGCACGTCGTCCAGAATGGCCTGTAGGTTTTCCGGGCTAGGTTCCTGCGTCGCCATCAGTTTGAGAGCCGCTTCCTGTACAAAGCCGTCGCTCGAAGCCAAAAATTCACGGGCGGACTGTGACACCGCTTCTTCCCCGACCTTTTCACGCTGAACCCAGGCCGTGAAAGCGGTGAGTGTGGCGCGCAAGTGTAAACCGACCGCGAAATGATAGCTGTGCGGATCCGTCTGCGGGTAGTCGCAATCTTCGCTCTGATAGCACGCATTGATGGCCGCGAGCTGAGTGGCGAATTCACGGCTGTCGCGCGGTTCTCTTTTGATCAGGGCGCCGCTGTTCTTCTCATTCTCACCACCTGCCGGAGCGGTGGGTGGTGAGGGCGGAAAAACCTGAGGCGGACTAGGTGCAGCCTGAGCCGGTTCGCGCGCAGCGGGACGGGCTTCCATTTGATGCAAATGGTAGTACGCCATCGCACACGCGCTGAGCAAGAGGATCGCGAAACGGGCCGGGGTCACGGATTCACGCAGGGCCTCTTGCCCTCGGCTAAACAGGTTATGTTGATCGGCGACTTGGCATTGCGGTCGCCGACCATGGAGATCCAGGAGCGGCCGTCGTAGTGGGCTTTGAAACTCGAATCATTTTGCGCCCAAGCCGAGCGCAAGTTAGTCCAGCGGCAAATTGAACCAGAACCGCCGTTGTACGCAGCCCAAGCCGAACGCGCGCGGGCCCGGTAGTCCGAGGCAGAGGGCACGCACGACACTCGAGCGGAACGCACCCACTCGGCGTAAAACTGATCCAACCCGAGTAAGAGGTTGCCTACGAGATCGGTGGCTTTGCCCTGGCCGACGGGCGTGGCGTGCGCGCGGTCATCAATTTGCATTATGCCGTAGCCGTGCAAACTGTCGCCACGCATGGAGCGTATAATCGCGTCGGTGCCTTGACGGTAGTGGGACCAATTGCTCTCTTGCGACACCACGGCGTAGAGCGCCGCGAGAAATCCTTCTTCTTCACCAACGCTGACTTGGGGATTGCGCCGGTGAATGTAGTAATGGCCCATCTCGCGAATCGAGGGATACATTTTACTCATATAAGAGCGACGGCCTTCGTTGTTGATGTGCGCATCATTGAATAGAACGGGCGCGTATTGAGTGCGCACGAACTCCGGTGACTGCAGCGGACTGACGTTGCACGAATAGGGCACGGTACCAAAATTCCATGAGCCGCCAAGGCGGTTGGCGCAGGGAAGCGCGTGGCTCACAGCGCTCGTGACTGCGAGCGAGATCGTTAAAGACGCGATTGTCATTTTCATAGGGTTCCCTCCAGTGGGCTTTCCCTATCTAACGGTGCCCCAGCGGAGGACTCCACGGGGCCAACGTCATGAATCGCTCGCTGCGCGCGGCTTCTGTCGCATTTGATAATTTGCCTCTGCGTATATTGCGTAGTCCGTTGGTATTACGGCCTCGCCTTGGGGTTTAGACAGGAAGTGTAAGACGAGCACTGCACATAAGATTTGCTGAGATAGGAGAATAGGTTTAATTTATGTCGATGTCGCGAAGCTGGAATGTGCTTTTCAAGAATCGAAATCGTATCAAAACAGCCGCAATTGTCGCGGCTGCGGTGTATATGATTTTTGAAATCGTAAGCCTGGTCGAAGATCGGCGTAATGGCGTCTCAGTTTGGTCGATTCTCTTCGAAATGATGTTCAATCTCGCCGCCGTTGGCGGATGCCTTTACCTTTTCGAAGTACTGTTGCGTATCAAAGGCGAGTCCAACAGGCTTGAGTCGAGAATGCTCATTTTGGAACAAGAAAATCTAGACTGGAAGAACCGTACCTCCACCCACGTAAAAGGCCTGAATCAAGCAATTGATGAACAATTGTCCGCTTGGGAATTGAGTCCGGCTGAAAAGGAAATCGCACTATTGCTGCTCAAGGGAATAACCAACCGCGAGATCGCGGGAATCCGAAAAACTTCCGAACACACGATTAAGCAGCAAGCGTCCGCAGTCTACCGCAAGGCGGGCTTCAAAACGCGTGGGGAAATGAGCGCGTTTTTCCTCGGCGATCTGCTCGAGCCAGCGAAGGCACCCGTGCCTCCGCCACCGGACATGCAAATTTAGTTTTGTCCGTATTCTTCGAAGTCGCCGTTTTTGAAAAAAATCAAACGCGCCGGCGCTTGGAATTCCTCAATCAAGATCGCGTCATGGGAAAAGCGTTGTACATCTTCTCTCTGGCACGCGGGTTTGTCGCGGTGATTCAATGCGCATTTGGCGGTAGCGTTGGACTCGGACAGTACGAGGCTCAAGCTGGTCGTGAGGCCCGCTTCGCGTTTGACTGAGCTTTCGTTCTCGGGGGTCTCCTGTTTGTCATTCACTCTCGGTGGATAGAATGAATTGGCGGGATCGAGGTAGCCTTCAGAGTCGATTTTATAAACCTTATAGCCCGTGCCAGTCGACACGATGCCGAGGTACGAAGTGGTTTGGCCGCTAAAGCCCATCACCGCGATGTCGGTTTTGCCGTCGCCGTTAAAATCGCCCGTTACCGCCATCGGAGCTTGGTCGTAGGCTAAGCGTTTGTAATTTTCCTGTATAGAAGGGATGTAGTTCTCGGCCCTATACAGTTTAAAATTCGAATCGTACTGGTGCAGCGCGCTCTGCACCGACTCGCCCAATACCACGACGCCTACTTTGCCCGCTTGCTTTTCGATGCGGGGGGCATCCGCAAGTGCGGTGGATGAAATCAGGCCCAGTGTAATTAACAATATTTGTTTAGTCATCGAGATGCTCCTTCGTCGTCATCTGAACGCGCGTTGTACCAATGTGTATGCCGGCGATGTGCGTACTGGCGGCGGCCACCCGAATGGCAATCGCTATAGAAGATATGCCGGCCGACCTTCTCACGTCCAGTGCAGTTGTAAGACCAGCTCGGGCGCACGTAGTTGGCATGATAGTAGAGCTTGCCGTTGGAGCGGCCGATGGCTTTTGCGGCGGCGGCTGAGGCGTTTCGCCAGCCGGCGCGCGTGGTGCAAATCGTGGGATGCCTAGTCCAGCTAAATTGTCCGCGCTGAAAGATAACGCTGCAATAGCTCTTCGGCCAGCCAGGCGTTTCCTTACGTGCGGTGACTGTCTCGTCGGCCATGATCATTCCGCGGATGCCTTCGCCAATGGCTTCGCCGTACGCATTGCAGGTCATGCAATGCATGGTATCGCCGTGGTTGCGGCAATCGGTGGCCATGGTGCCTTGCGGACAATGGCGTTGGCGCATCGCCTCTGCCGGATTGGTCAGGAAGAATGCCACAAGGATCAGTATAGAGAGCAGTGGGTATATTGTTTTAGTTCTCACGTGGTTCTATAGATCAATGAATGTGCCAAAAATGGCTGCTCTATAATCGCCGCCGTGTCTCAAAATGAAGCGTTGAAATTGAATAACTGTCTTGAAATGAGACGGTGGGCGACCCCTTTTTAGGAATGCGCCAGCAATCCGGAGGTTTAGATGTGGTTAGTGGTCGAACAGATGTGGGCGCTATTTGAGCGCGCTTTTAAAGCAAAATGATATTTCCCTTTTATAGGAAACCATTTCTGATTGGGTTTCTTGCGAAACTCCCTGTCGTGAGCAATGTGCGCAATTTTCCTCGCCGCTTGGCCAATTGGGCCGGGTTTTGCCATAGGAGATATCTATGGGGCAAATGTCCGCGTACCGCCATTGGGGCCAATCCATTCATATCCTGTCCCTGGTCTCGAACTTGCTCGGATATACCCATACGGAAGTGGGGAACATTTATGAAACCAAATTTGGCACCTATTGAAGAACCGAAAGAAAAAGGCCAACCGAGCGCCTATGAACTTTTCATGCAGAAAAAAGCGGCGAGTAAGGTTGAGGAGAAGTCAGAGTCCGAAGCCGAGAAGGGCGCGGACGAGGAGAGCGAGTAGGTTGTAGCGATGGGGTTGGACCGGTTCGTTGCCGTGACGACCTGTTCGCACAGGTGCTTCGGCCATTCATGGCGCCGGGTGAGTCTCGCGTTTGTTTTGCGCCTCATCCCGGTCAACGGGGTGTTGCCAACTCCTAATAATTAAATTTCATGGCACCCGCCCAGCATCCGCCCATAAGAGTTTGACAACATCTTTGATTTATAACCTAAACAATTGTAGCTACGTTCAAATCTGAGCTGATTTAAAGACAATTGATATGTAAGTCGAAACGAGCTTGGTGCCGCGTTGCGCCGACCGCAGGTGCAGGCATTATTGTATAGTGGAAGCTAAACAGTTGTTCCGAGATTTGTGGCGATGTAACAATTGGGTTTCCAGATTATTGCATTACACTAAAAAACACCGGACTAATTTGGAGAGTTCATATTGGGTGCACTGAGGGTGTATTTGGCAATGTCGGTCGTTTTTTGGCACATTAAAGACGGTGCGTCGGGCCGGACCGTTTTACTTGATCCCGGCTTAGCCATTTCTAGCTTTTTTATCATTTCCGGTTTCTATATGACGATGGTCCTAACTGAGCGCTACGGAAGAACTTCCGATGGACGGATTCGTTTTGTTTTAAATCGATTGCTTCGTATTTTCCCCCTTTATTTGGTCGTGCTCCTTTTGCAGCAATTGGACTACCTTTGGCTGGGAGTGCCCACCGTTTTCACAAGTTCAATGGGGCTCCAGTTCAGCACTAGGGCGCTCCTAATTTTTATGAACCTTTTTAAGTTTGGCCAAGACTGGTGGCAAACTCTGGTCGAGCAATACCAATACATTAGGCAAAATAGTATAATCGATCCAACGCCAGGAATTTCGCTTTGGGCGGAGTCAACATTTGGAATAAATGCGCTAAGGATCGATCCAGGATACATTTTGATCGGACAAGGATGGTCACTTGCTTCCGAGCTCACATTCTATTTATTGGCCCCTCTACTTGTCTTCAAAAGAACGCGATGGATTTCGTTGGGGATTTTCGTTTGCCTAATGATCCGACTGTTTTTCGCACAATACATTGTAGGCACTGTAGAGCATGGAGCATGGTTTGGCCCCCCTTTGCGGGCCAAATTTTTCCCCTCGCAGTTGGTTTTCTTTTTAATTGGGCAAATGAGTTATCTCTTTTATTTGAGGGTCAAGGATCACTCTAAGTCGGTGGCCATAGGTCAACTATTGCTTTGGGTGTATGGCCGTGCGCGGGCGGCCAAGCTGGCCGCGTTTTTTGCGGATCCCCAGTTTGGTACAATCGCTGGAATTTATGCAATGGCTCCAAAGGACGTAGGCGGTAGTCTGCGCGCAATTCAGACAGTTGCGCCTTTGGCTGCCACACTAAACATCACAGTAAACCAAGACTTCACCCGAAAAAAAACGGGTAAATTGGCCAGAGCCATTTTAGCGAATCCCGATCTCAACGACAAGACGGTGGTGATCGCCTGGGAACATCAATTCATCCCAGACATTGTCGCGGCATTCGGCTGGAGTGGCGATGTTGGTAAGTGGTCGGGCGATGTATACGACCGAGTCTGGATTCTGGATTTCGTCGGCAACACAGTCACATCGTTTGAAGATATCCCTCAGCACTTAATGCCCGGTGACAGCGAAAAATGACCAGACGACGGGCGTAGTTTTGGTTAATCATCCGGCCATTTCTTTTGATAGCTTTTGCCGTCATCAATAATATCGCTATGGCTTCGGATCATCGAACTGAGTTGGCTGATAGTGTATAGTCAGCTTTGTACCCTGCGGCTGGGTGCTCCACACCAGTTTCGGTCCGAGAACAATCGAATTTTGGTCCGGATCAAAGGACCAGCCGGTCAACGGATCGGCTGGGATAATCTGGGTACCGAAATTTACCTCAATCGTCGAAAGGACAGGTACACGCGTGAGCTTGAGCGTATTGCCGATTCTCGCCACGATATCGCGGCCCATATCAGAAATGCGAATACCAAACTGCGGGTCACACAAGGAGAATTCATTCTTTCCCGCGTTCACAGCTAGATTTAAAAATTTCTCTACTCGAATCGGTTCAGCACTTCCATCACGTGGACAACTACTGGGTGCTCCAGATGGCACAAGCGCACCGTAAGTTAACACTTTACCGGCACTCCCTTTAAGAGCGACCAAGAAAT
>JAYWAE010000105.1:0-6352 GCA_043782715.1 Pseudobdellovibrionaceae bacterium
CAACCCAGCCGTAGGTCCATACAGTAAGACCCCAGCTGTTGCCGATAAGACTCTGTGGATCGGCAAATTAAAACCAGTATATCTGTCGGCGAGATCATGGAAACGAACGTCGTTCGTATCTTGCCGGAAATGAAATTGCGCGAGGTTATCGAGCTAATGATCAAACATCAGATCAGCGGCGCGCCTGTGGTCGATAGTCTGGACCGAGTGATCAGCATGATTGGCGAAGGCGACGCCATTCGCTTGGCTGCGACCGCTGGTATAGAATCGACAATCGCCCATTGTCTGCAGCATCTTGTCCCGTCACATAAACTGATCACATTGACTCGCACGGCTCCGTTCAGCGAGGCTTATCAAATTTTTCTCAAACATAAGATTCACCGCATTCCGGTTGTCGACGGCGGCGGGGCGCTTAAGGGATTCGTGACCCGAAGCCTAATCTTGCGCATTTTTGTAGAAGCCTACTACGGCAAAAAGGTAAAACAACAGAGCGCTTAAGTTTAGCATGCAGGGGGCAACGCTATGTGGTTACGTTCAATCGCGGTATTGCCGATCTTTTTTTTGCTGGCGGGCACGGCGGCGGCTGAAGAGGATATCAGCGGCGGCATCAGTACGATCAAAACCATTGATCTCGAAAACGAGGGCCCCCAATCACCCAACTACGTTTTGCTCACGTTCGATATCAAAAAACTCGGCGTTTCCGGCGCCCATGCGCATTTAATTCTGCGTCAGCTCAACGCAAAAGTACGTGCGGAATTCGAAGGTTCCGGCATGCCCAAAGGCGGTTACACGCTGGCGGTCGCCGATTCGTGCGCAGCCGGCGCGGCCTCCATGAACAAAGAGCGCTATAAAAAGTCTTGGCGGGAGATCCATAGCTTTCAAACCAAAACTACATACGTTTCCACCGAGAAGTCGATAGCCGGTGCGGCCCTGCACAAGGGTGGCAAAGTGGGCGATGTTTTGTATGGCAAAGCGGTCGGCCTTTTTCACGTTGTAAAAGAGAAGTTCGAGCGCGTAGACTGCAAGCCAGTTGCGGCAAACTGACGAAGTTTGATCCCGAATTAAGAATCGCCGGAATTTTTCTCTTTCACAACTATGATCCAATAAAAGATATTCTCGAATTGATATCGTCTCGAGATGAGCAAAGCCTCGCCGTCGTTGGCGTTTCTCCGCCTTAGCATGGGGCGCGCGATCGCTCTTGTGGAGTGGAAATAGGAAGCCTAGACTCTAGGGAGATCGTAAAAAAACTAAGCAGTACGTAGGCGGATAATTTTATGAACAATGGTTCAAAAAAACTAAGCCGCGGCGTATTGCTTTGTGCAATGCGACCGCTCCTCGTCGCAGGCCTCCTGGCCTTTACCGGCTGCCTTGAGCAGACCAAGACACCGGTGGACGACCCTAAAAAATGCAGCGAACCTTACAGCAAGGTCATCGCGGCGGTTGAAATCCACAACAAGAACGAAGTCTACTTCGCGGTTAGCGATTTGGACTTCTTGCTAGCCAAGGATCTCGTCATCGACGATGTCACGCTGAGCGGCCAGATGGTCATGCACCACTCGCGCTTGCCGGATCTTGGGTTCGCGCTCAATGGTACCAAAGCCTGCCGGCAAGATGGCGAAGACGTCATGGAGATCGACTGCGGCCGCGCCAATGGCAAAGACCGGGACGGTGACAGCAAGAGCGATCGTGGCGAAAACCACGGCTTTTGTACGAAGGCGCATAAGTTTTTGTCAAACGGCGGCCTCTCCTTTCTCGCCGTACTCTTGCAAATTCAGCAGCACAAGGGCGTCGTGCGTATCATGATGAGCAGCAAAGACAGTGAAGTGAAGTCGGCGACGATGACCGTGCATGGCACACGATACGTGGCGTGCACCAAGCCGACGCCGCCACCTCCTCCGCCGCCCGTGGCACCCAAGACCACGATCGATTCCTCTGTGCCGAATGTTTCGCCGACGGCCACTACGACTAAGACGATTGCATTTTCGGCCGATCAAACTGGCGTGAGCTTTCGTTGTTCACTTGATGGCGCGACGGCTACGGCCTGCACTTCGCCCATCGCCTATGTGGGCTTAGCTAACGGCGACCATTTGTTCCGTGTCACGGCGACCAACGCCGCTGGACTTTCAGATGTACAAGCCCCGACGCATGCGTGGACCGTCGATACAGTGCCGCCTACGGTCACCATCACCGGTTTCGCAAACCTTCCGGCGCTCACGGCGAGTTCTTCGCTTACTGTGAATTTCACTTCGGTGGATGCCGTAAGCTACAATTGCGCGCTAGATGGTGGAGCGGCGGTGGCCTGCGTGTCGCCTGTCACTTTCTCGTCGTTGGCTGAAGGCAGCCATAATCTAGACATTCGCGGTATCGACAGTGTGGGCAATGTCAGTGCCACGCCCGCGAGCTTCAGCTGGGTGATTGATCAAACCGCACCCGTGGTTACGATTGTGGCTGTTGATCCTGCGGCTCCGATCAATAGTGCCTCACAGATCAACGTGCAGTTTTCGGCCAACGAGAGTTCGACTCTCGAATGCTCAATCGACAATGCCGCTTTTCAAGTTTGCACATCACCGTTGGTGATTGGCAGCTTGCACGATGGATCGCACTGGTTCTCGGCGCGCGCGACGGATTTGGCTGGCAATCAAGGTTTGACCGCGACGTATAGCTGGACGACGGATCAAACGGCGCCGGTAATCAGTCTCGGCGCGGTGGTGCCGGCCCAAGGTTTGACAGCCGGTCACAACCTCAGCGTGGAATTTGCGTTGTCGGAAACCAGCACGGTGACCTGCAGCCTCGATGGCGCGGCGCCAGTGGTTTGCACTTCGCCTTTCATCTCGACCATCAATACAGAGGGCGCTCATCAACTCGTGATCGCGGCGCAAGATCTGGCCGGCAATGCGGCTGTAGCGCAAGCGGTTTCGTGGACGATGGATTTCACTCCGCCATTCCTCAGCTTCGGCGCGATCACGCCGTCGGCCGCGAGCATCGTCAATTCGAACTCCCTCTCGGTCGAAATCGTGGCCGGCGCAGACGCCGTGTTGCATGCCTCGCTCAACGGGTCATCAGTCGGGATCGTGACGACACCCATTGTGCTCTCAGCTTTGGCTGAGGGCGACTACGACTTGCAGGTTTGGGCTCTCGATGCCGCTGGGAATGCATCGGCGCCGATCCATCATAGCTTTCGAGTCGACTTGACTCCTCCGGTGTTGACGTTGAGTTCAGCTGTTGGTGCTTTGACAAATTTAGATAGCAATACGCTGACCTTCTCAGCCAATGAAACGGCACGCTTTGAGTGTAATACCAATGGCGCTGGCTTCGCCGATTGCGTTTCGCCTTACGCGTTGAGCGGTTTGGCGAATGGCGCTCACGACGTCATCGTGCGCGCCACCGACCCGGCCGGCAACGTCAGCTTGACCCAAACTGCAGCTTGGACCGTGGATACCGTTCCGCCGACGACCTCGATCACGGCGGGCACGTTGGACACGCGTACGTCGACGAGCTTTCAACTCTCGGCGAGCGAAGCCGGCTCGAGCTTTAAATGCGCGCTCGATGGCGCAGTCGCGGCGGCGTGTACATCGCCTTACAGCGTGAGCGGTCTTACTCCGGGAGCTCACACCGTGCTGGCTTGGGCGACCGATATCGCCGGCAATGCGGATCCGAATGGCGCGGCGTTGACCTTCACGATCCAATCTCCGATCACGACGTCGATCGTGAGCGCAGTGCCCTCAGCGGCGCTAACCAATTCGCGCATGATAGCCTTTAACTTTACGGCGAGCCATAGCAGCGCGACCTTCTTATGTTCGCTCGATGGACAAGCGCCGTCGGCGTGCAGTTCAGGTAAGACCTACACCGGCTTGAGCGATGGCGCGCACAGCTTCAAAGTCCAGGCGGTCGACGCTTGGGGCGGCGTCGATAGCGCAGGCGCGACTAGCACATGGACGATCGACACGGTCGCGCCCACTATGGCGACCGTAAGCACCTCAGTGACCAGCACGACGATCACGGTGACGTGGACGACGAGCGAGCCCTCGACTACAAAACTGCTCTGGGGCAAAGACTTCGTGGTCGACAAGGTGGTGCCTGAGGACAGCGTTTACCAAACTTCGCACAGGGTGGTCTTGACTGGCCTCTCGAGCAACTCGGTTTATTCACTGCAACCGTCCGGCACGGATCGCGCCGGCAATAGCTTCACCGCGACACGCTTCACCGCACGCACGGCGCGCTAAGAGATGGGCCACAAAATGAAATGGTCGATCCGGACAAAGTTCCTAATGGTGATGACCGGGCTGTTGATGGCGTGCCTAGGCGCCTATTTGTTCATGGCCATCTCGGTGTTCAAAAGTGACAAGACCCAACTCGTCTTTGACTTGAACCGCAGCCAAGCTGCCAACCTCACCGGTGAATTGGAGACGCAGTTTGGGGCGGTGTCTGATAAATTAAAGCTCTACGCCATGATGCCGGCCGAGCAACAGTCGCGCATGGCCGCGGATTTGTTCTCGGAAAACTCCGACATCGTCTTCGCCGGCATTTTCGAGGCGCATGGCGGGCGTCCTCAGCATGAGTTCCAGCAAGAAAAGTTTATCGAAACGTATGGCCTGGACAAGGACCACTTTGCCAAACTCACCGGCGAAACTCCCATCCCGTTCGAACGCATTTTGCGTCAGGGCCAGGACATTTGGAATGCTTCGGGCAACTCAGGACCGCCGCTTATCGGTTACGGGCGTTTGGTGGTCATCCAGGATAAAAATGGATATCCGGTGGCGCAATTGGCCGTGGTCGGATTCGTACGTTTGGATCGCATGCTCAAAACGGTGGCCGGGGCGCGGCTGAGTCAAGTACTGGTGGCCAATCGGCGGGGAGAGGTGCTGGTGCATCCCGATGGCGCGCAACTGCTCAAGCATCCCACGGTTGTGGAGGATCCTCTGTTTCAAGAGGCATTGGCAGCCAAGGCCAAAGTCAGTTTAGTCGACCGCGACGTGGCTGGCGGCCGCGTACTCGCGGCACTTGCCCGGGCTTTTGACGACCAGGTTTTAGTCATCGCACGCGCACCTGAGAGCGAAGTTTTTCAAGTCGTACGCGATTTTACCGTGCGCACTCTTTTGTTTGGTACGATCGTACTCACGCTGGTGATCTTGGCGGGCTTTTTACTTGCGCGTTCGATCACCGAAAATATCGCGCTACTCAGTGAACGTATGGCGCGGGTTTCCGCCGGTGATTTGACTTCCGTCATCGCGCTCAAAGGTCGCGACGAGACTATTGCGTTGGCCGAAACTTTCAATGCCATGATTCGCGATCTCAAAGACTCCCGCGATGCCCTCGAAACGATGAACCGCGAACTCGACCGCAAAGTCAAAGAGCGCACGTTGCAATTGGAAGAACAGAATCGCAAGGTCAAAGAGGTGCAAGAGGCTTTGATCCGGACGACTCGTTTGGCGTCCGTTGGAGAGATCGCCGGGCGAGCCGCCCATGAAGTGCTCAATCCGCTCACCATTTTGCTCACGCGTCTTGGCGTGATGCAAAAGCGCCTGGCACAAGAGCGGCGCGAGCCTATTGAACTGATGGACGAGATTCGCCAGGCTTGGCAAAAGGATTTTGCCGCGGGTGGTTTCACGGAAGTCCTCAGAAATTGGCAATCACCTTCTAAAATGCTCGCCGGCCGGAGTTTGTTTGAAGAGGACTTGGGAAATCTCGAACAGATCGGACAGGCGCTCAATCAACAGCATGCGGGAATGGGTGATGACCTTGCGTTTTTAAAAGAAGAAGCGGAGCGCATCGGTAAAATCATCAATGCCATGCGCCGGTTGGGCAACCTCAAGTCGGAGACCCGTGCGACGCCTATGCACGCCGTGCTATCGGACTGCAGTCAAATCATGGCCGATCTTTTTGCCCAAAAAGGCTTCACCATTCACCGCGACTTCAAGGCTGAGATGGACGTCAGTGCCGTCGATCGCGATGAAATGATTCAGGCCGTGACCAATCTAATGCGCAATTCCTTACAAGCACTTGAAGCCGTGTTGCCCGGCGAACAACCCTTGGCGCTGACGTTGCGTACGTTCAATGAAGGTCCATCGCTGGTGATTCGGATCGAAGACAATGGTGTCGGCATCAAACCTGAATATCAGGGACGGCTTTTCGAATCCAGCTTTACCACCAAAGCTCCCGATCAGGGCACCGGTCTTGGTCTGGGAATCAGCCGCCGATTTGTGCGCGCCTTCGGTGGTGAGATCGAATTCGTCAGCTCGCAGCCGCGCGTGCAAACCATTTTTCAAATTCGCTTACCCGTTGCCGCGGCTCAACTCAGGCCGGGAGCTGTCGCATGAGTGGCGCCGCCCGGCACATCAAAGAGAAGCGAAGT
>JAYWAE010000106.1:0-6346 GCA_043782715.1 Pseudobdellovibrionaceae bacterium
TAGCCACAGCGAAAATATGATCTACCTTGCAATGACGCAACTCATGCTTCGAAGGCTCTACCATGAATATCATTAGCAAACTTCCCAGACAGGCTCTGAGACAGGTGCAACTGCGTTAAGCAGTTCAGAATCCAACGGCCAACGTCAGTTCAACTCCATACTGCACCGTCTCGCTCGACGGCTCTTGGATCCCAGTTCCCGGAGTCGGCGCCAGCGTCGCGTTGGTCACCACATTACTTTGGCCGATCTTGCTGATTTCATAAAATGGCGCGCCGGTAACGGAAACCCGGTCCACATGCCAAATAAACGGCAGCGCAAGCCGGTAGCCGGTCTTGGCCCCCAAATTCATCGTCGAGTCTTCACCCCCGCTGAAAGTCTCCGAGGTAATGACTTTGATTTTGCCACCGCTGGGCTGGCGCAAGCAAAGATCCACACCGAAGTCTAAGGCGGGCGAAAGCGCCATCCAATACTGCGCTCCCAGTGAGAGGTAATTCCAAGTGTAAATCTCACGGTAGCCCGTACCGCCCGATAGAAAGCGATTCCATTTGCGCATGCCATAGGCCGCGTAGAGCGAAAGAAAATCGGTGACGGCGAAATAGCCCGAAAGCTCCATGGTGTTGAACGAGATTGGATTGGTGCCGGTGACGGGAGCGCCGGTGGTGAGCGAGGCTCCGTCATAATTGGAGTTCACTTTCTGCGCGTCTTCATAGCTGAACTGAAAAAATGTTTTGGGCGCGATAAAAACCCGTCCCTCCGCCAGAAGCGACGGGTAGGTGACGGTCTCGGTGCTCTTTGCCGGCGCCGTGAGAATTTCTTTGTAATGAAAGCTGGTGTAGCGCGTGCCGACGGCCACTTCGGCGACTTTAGCTGAGGCGATGGCGGGTAAGAGTGCGATCACTACGGCCAGTGCGTGGCGGATCATGTAGCCTCCAAGGCGATTTTTCATTTTTTCTTGTACTGGACGCCGTCGAAAACATAAATTTCACGGCTCGAGGATTTAACGACCTTGCCCTCGGTGTCGAGCCCTTCACTGCGGAAGTCCGCCTGAACGTCGAATAATCCTTCATGGCTGGAATTGAGAAATTTGAACGTCATTTTCTCTTCACGGGTGCAGTTGTTTTTCATTTCTTCGCCTTCACCGCAAGCCGGGTAGTATTCGGTGGTGAGCTTGAGGACCTCAAAGAAACCGGCGCCGCCGGTGGGCCGGTAAATCCAGACTCCATCCATGCCGTGACCTTGCCCCATCGCGCTGCCGCTCAAAATTATGCCGGTGGCTTTCTTTCCCAGATCGCGAATCTCAGCGTTCCAGGGTTTGCCGAAAGTACCGCCGCGCTCTTCCACGCGCGATACGTGTTCCGCCGTCCATTTTCCGTTTTCGTCCGGCACGAAGTGGGCGGCCCAGATGTCGGGCGCGCAAGCATGGCAGTCGTTGCCGATGTGCTCGCCACTGGCGAAAACGAAGAGCATGCCCTTGGGTCTTTCCGCTGCAAAGGCCAAGGCCTTGAATTCGGCCTGCAGGCCTTTGATTTTCATCTCTTGAATTATTTTAAGCGCGGCCTCAGAGGAGGGTGCCGCCGCCCATGCAAAGCCGGGAACCGTCGCGCTAATTGATATTAGAAACTTGAGCGATGTACGGCAGATTGCGGAAGTAACCTTGATAATCCAATCCATAGCCCACCACAAAGTCGTTGGGGATTTTGAAACCGACGAAATCCACGTCGCACTTCTCTTTGAGCGCATCGGGTTTGAGCAGCAAGGACGCGGTCGTCATCGATTTTGGTTTGTGCGTCGCCAAATGGCGTTTTAAATAATTCATGGTCAGGCCGGTGTCGACGATGTCTTCAACCAGTAAAACATGGCGGTCACGAATCGAGCGGCTGAGGTCCAAGGTCACCTTCACCTCGCCGGTCGATTGCATGTCGGTGTAAGAAGACACGCCGACAAAATCGCAAGTGAGGTCGGTGTCGATGGCGCGAATCAGATCCGCGTAGAACATGAACGAGCCTTTGAGCACGCCAACCGCCACGAGTTCTTGGCCGCGGAACTTGTCGGTGAGCGAGGCGCCGATTTTCAGCACACGCGTTTTGATCTCATCCTGGGAAATCAGCGGTGATAGTCGCATATTGTCCATAAATTTTAGCTCCCTAAATTCGGCCTTTTAGACTTCCGCCAAAGTTAAATGATGCTGCTGGTCTGTCAAGACCTGAGCCGCCAAATCAGGTTCAAAATGCTCGCGGCACCGGGCCTCGTAAGATTCGGTCGAGCCAACCAAAATGTCGGACTGAGCTATCACTAGGCGTTGCGTACGAGAAGCGAGGCCACCGCAGACCCGGCAAATGGCATGTTGCTTACGCACGACCTCGGCGACTGCCATTAAATGGGGCATAGGGCCAAAAGGGCGTCCACGCCAGTCTGTGTCGAGACCGGCCACAATCACCCGGCGGCCGGCGTTTGCCATGGCTGTGGTCACCTCAATTAAATCGTCGGCGAAAAATTGGCCTTCATCGATGGCGATGACTGAAGCCGTGCGATCCATCAATTCCAAGATTTCGCGCGCACTGTTCACGGGAATCGCGGCTTGCTTGTTTTGGTCATGCGAAGCGACGTCGTCTCTTGAATAACGCGAATCGATATGAGGTTTGAAAGTTTGAACCCGTTGTTTGGCGATCAAGGCGCGGCGCACTTGGCGAATCAACTCTTCAGTTTTGCCACTGAACATGCAACCGACAATGACCTCGATCCAACCATGCGGCGGTTGGGGCCGGGAAAAGTAATTCATCGCTATGTCCCCCAAAGATGAACACCAGCCTTGCAGAAAGCCAGGCTTGAGGGAAGTGGAAAGAGCGTGTTAAATTGGACGGCCATGAAGAAAAAAATCGTAAAGCAAAAAGTGACTAAAAAAGCGGCCAAGAAACCATTGCCCAGAAAGACTGCGGCCAAGATCAGCAAGGCGGGAGTCTCGGTAGGCTCTGCCGTGCCGCAATTCTCCTTGCCTTCGACCGGCGGCAGAACAGTGCTCTCCGACATGCTTAAAGGCAAGGCCGTGGTGCTCTATTTTTATCCGCGCGATGCGACTCCTGGATGCACACTTGAAGGCCATGATTTTTCCAAATTGCACGCTGAGTTCAAATCCGCCGGTGCGCAGGTGTTCGGCGTATCACGTGATTCGATGAAATCGCATGAAAAGTTCAAAGACTGCGAAAAGTACAGCATCGATCTACTTAGCGACGAAGATGAGAAGGTGTGCAAACTCTTTGGCGTCATCAAAATGAAGAACATGTATGGCAAGCAAGTGCGCGGGATTGAGCGCTCCACCTTCGTGATCGATCGCGACGGGAATTTGGTGAAAGAATGGCGCGGCGTAAAAGTTCCGGGCCATGCCGCCGCGGTGCTCGAATTTCTTAAGTCACTCTAGAAGGCCGGCGCGTAAGTGGTGGGCCGGGCCGAGGTGAGCTTACGGATCCAACTGCTAAAATCAGAGCGTGGAATTACGGAGTGTATACGGCCGTTCTCTAAAACGAGAGTATGGCGTGGCGGCAACTGAGCAAGGGCCGCGCTCATGTGTGCCGACGACGCGTTCAAATCGAAAATATAAAAATCAAATCCATGTTCGACCAAAATCAGTTCGCGCATGCTCAAACTGGTGGGATCACGATCTCCGGGGAAACGTGATTGGCGCAGGGCTTCAAGCATTCCCAAGAAGTCCTCGGTCGAAAGCAGTGCCGAGGCGCGGCCTGAGTCGTTGGTCACGACGACGAAATCGCGAAAATTTTGTCCGAGATCGCGCAGCACGTCCGCTACACCGCTCTCGAGATCCGCCAGCATAATTTTTTCGCAGCGCCAGCGGGCCGGCATTTGCTCATCTTGTTGCATGATTTCCATTGTACCTCCTCCGCGTCGACAAGAGTTGTATGCCTGAATTGGGAATAAAGAAAGAGATAACCTGCGAGTGTCGAACAAATATAATTTATGAACAAATTTTTTATATCTCATTTTTTTAAAAACCAGAGTTATTTAGTGCAGCTGAATGAGGACGGCCCACTCGGTCATGCCGCTGCGAAACTCCGCAGAATTCAAAATCGACCACGGACCATCGCCGGCTTTGGCGATTATTTCCTCACGCGGTGTGCGATTCGGTGGTTCAAAAATTATCAACAGGGCCGAAGTGGAATTGACGCCCGCGTTTCCGCTGAGCACGACTTCACTCAGCGCGGCGCCGACGGGCAAAACCATCATGCTTTCCCATTTCAATAGGGCATCGCCATTTTCCATCTTCGTGATTTGTAAATATAACCCGAATTGAAATTGATCCGTCGGTGTGCTCTGCGCTTCGATCGCCGCGCTAGCTCCGAGTTGAACGGGCATCGTGCGGCTCAAAGAAAGCCGGCGCCCCGCGTTTTGTACCGTCTCGATGGCTTTTGTGCCTTGCGCCCACAGGTAGGCGCGCCCACCGTTGCTCTCACCAACTTTTTCCGCCGTGGTCAGCAGCGTCGAGAGAGTTTCGCGCGAAATTTCCCACGAACTGATCTCGACCTTCTGCATCTCGACGGCTTTATCCCCGCTACCGGAAGTGGGCGCCATACCAGCGGTGTCGTTGGCGAGAGAGGCCGACATCGCCACTGCCGGTTTGTCGACTTCGATTTCATCATCCGCGGCGGCTTCCGCCGGCGCGTTGCGTGACATTTTGGCGCCATTGGCTGGCGCATTGGGATCGCCCGAGTCACGCGAGAGCAGCGGCAGTCCCTTGAATAAATGCCCCATTTCCCGGGTTACGAGATCGCGCTGGGCATAAAAAATGTAGGCCACCACCAGTGAGATGAGAATTCCGATTAGGGTCAGGTGCAGGTTTGAATTTTGGGCGATGCGCGAAAGAACCGGCTTGGGCGTGGCGACGAAATGTTCAAGATCCAGCCCGCAGCTGGCGCAATAGCGATCCTTCGGCTGAGAGAAGCCGCAGCGCGGGCACTCCATCATCATATGAGAACAGGCTAAACTGATACGCCATTCCATGCTACTGAATTCCTATGCACAAGCCCGTGATGCTCGATGAAGTTCTGCGATTCGCCGTTGAAGCGCGCCCGCGCACGCTTTTGGATGGAACTTTCGGGCGAGGCGGCCATACGCGCGCCTTGATGGCTGCGCTTCCGGCTCTGCGAGTCACCGCGCTGGATCAGGACGAAGCCGCGATTGCCCACGCCCACAGCGCTTTTGCAGCCGAGATCGGGTCTGGCCGATTGGTGGTAAAACATTTTAATTTTCACGATATCGCAAACGTTCAAGGGCGCCCCGGCGCCGGCTTTGATTTGATCTTGCTCGACCTCGGGGTGAGTTCACCTCAGCTCGATGAGCCGGCGCGCGGATTCAGCTTCTATCATGACGGCCCTCTCGACATGCGTATGAACCAAAGTACCGGCGAAACGGCGGCCGATGTTCTCAACAACTGGCCTGAGGTCCAGTTGCTGCAGCTTTTTCAGAAGTACGGAGAAATTTCACGGCCGCATCGCGTGGTGCGCGCCATCGTCAATGACCGCAAGATCAAGGCATACACGGGAACATTGCAAATCGCGGGGCTTATCGAGAGGGTCGAAGGCTGGCATAAAAAGGGCCACCACCCGGCGACCCGTTACTTTCTTGCACTGCGCATGGTGGTCAACAACGAGCTGACTGGACTTGAGGCTTGCCTGCCCGATATGCGAGCAGCTTTGAGCGCGCACGGGCGGCTGATCGTGATCACATTTCACTCTCTCGAAGACCGCATCATCAAGTATGATTTCAGAGAGGCACCCGGGGGATTTCCCTTAACCAAGAAGGTGGTGGTGCCGTCGCGCGAAGAAGAGAAAGAAAATCCTCGCGCCCGCAGCGCCAAGCTGCGCGTATTTCAGCAGGGAGAGCGCGATTATGAGCCGCGAGAGATTGAATGAAATTTTGCCCTTTTTCAGTGTGTTGATATTTGTCGTCACACTATTTGGAATGGTGCTGCTCAAAATGGAAGTCCGGCGCATGGGCTACTCCGTGCTCAAGGCTTCCCAAGAGGTGCGCAAGCTCAAAGATCGTCAGCGCCTGCTGAGCATGGAGTACGCGCGCCTGACCCGGCCCGATCACGTGCGCAAATACGCGGTCAGTAAACTCACGCTCAACGATGCTCGCGTCGGCCAGATCATTCAGTTGACCGGACAAAAACTGGCGATGCCGCAGTAGATGAAGAACCGGATTCTGATTCTCTTCAGCATTTTTCTCGCGGCCTGGTGCTTGTTGATCGCGCGCGGTATGATGTTGCAGGTGTTTCCCGACGTGCGGCTCGACAACCTCAAGCGCCGGCAATTCGAAACATCGTTGGAGATTCGCA
>JAYWAE010000107.1:0-6331 GCA_043782715.1 Pseudobdellovibrionaceae bacterium
TGAGTCCTGCGAGTACGGATTGAGCTGAGCTGGCGCAACGCCAAACGGCCGGAGCTGTACTTCCGCGATTTTGAAAGCCTTGCAGACTTCCGCGAGATCTTGATATTCACTGATCGACGCCATGATTTCGCTATCCGAAATCTCGAACGACAACATGGCAGGTGGGCAAATAAAGTCGACTGTGCGTACGGTTTCGCCGACCTTGACGGCCCAGTAGAACTCACCCAGCACAAAGCGCACGATAGCCGGTTCATCGGTGAATTTTTGAAACGACTGCTGCTTATATTGAAACGGATTGATCGAGAGTTCCGAAGCATGCTGTATCGGCGGCGCTTTGAGTGGCGTAACGAAGAGTGCATGCCCGTTTTGCAAGACCAGCCAGCGGAATCCCTGTTGCGGATTGTAGAGCAGGTACTCGTCCCAAGAGTAGATTTGCGTCTTGTCACTGCGGACCATAAAGCCGATGCATTCGAAGAGTGTGCCGCGCAACTGTCCGCGCGCGCCAAGTGGGATAAATGGTGTGTAGAGCTGTGCCTTGGCGGTGAACTTGCTGAGGATTTCGTGTTGCTCGGTGTTGGCGTCCAGCACGCTGTGACAGTTGCCGCAGACGACGGTCAGGCTGCGGCCAAGCGCGCGCACTTGCACACCACCACCACAGTTTGGACAGTTGAAAGTTTTTATCGGACTACCAGCCATCGACTTCTCTCAACCGGCTGAACTTGAAATCGTTGAAGTCGTACATGCGGCCAAGGTACACGCGGTAACCTTCGGGGCCTTTTTCGACAGTCGCGCACTCGTCGCCTTGGCCAGTGAGATCGATGCTCAGCGATTTTCGGTTCTGCTTAGCGACCAGTGGGATTTCTCCCATCGCCGATTGTAAGTTGACGATCTTGATGTCCTTCACTCCCCAAGTCTTGCCGTCGATCTTAATGCTGTCACCGGCTTTCCATTTTTCCGGCTGGAATTCGGGTCCGCGTGCGGTCTTAACTTCGACATAGAATGACAAGAAGCCTTGTGCATCCGCAAACCAGCACGTCTGGCCGTCGTCACTCCAAGCGAACCACTCGTCCCAAAAACCTTGCTCCCATTGGAAGCGCAGGCGGCCAAGCAGAGTAAAGCGGATTTTGCCGATTGAACCTTCTGTGCCGACTTGATAAGGCGACTGGTCTTCGATCAGCAGGGCTTTTTCACCGGCGTATTCGAGGCCTAAATCCTGGCGCAGCAGCAAACTTTGGCAGTAGGGGCAGACCATGGAGATGCTTACCGCCGAACGGCACTCCACGGGAGCGCCGCACGAGGGACAGGTGAATTTTTTCATCGCGATGATTTCATTTACTTGATGCGTTTGAGCAGCTCGGCTTTTTTGGTATCGAACTCGGCTTGGCTGAGCACGCCTTTTTTAAACAGGCCGTGCAGCTGGTCGATCATCGCCACCGGATCGCTCTCGGCCGCATCGCCGCCTCCGCCTTTCAGACCCTGCGCCATCATCTGGCCCATGGCCATGCCGGCTCCGAGTCCAACGCCAGTGCCCGCGGCACCGCCACCGGGATTGTTGGCCGCCGCGACCATGGCTTCGGCACTCTGAAACTGCATGTACTTTTGCAAATCCAGCATGCGCATGCCAGCCGCTTTGTCGAGATAGGGTTGAATTTCTTCAGGGAGCGAAATGCTTTGCACGAAGAAGCTCTTGAGTTTCAATCCATAGTTGCTGAAAAAAGGATCGAGCGCGGTCTGCAACGTTTGCGAAAGCTGCATTTGATTGGCCGCCATTTCAATAAACGGCGTCTTGCCGCCGCCGAGGCCGCTAGCCATGCCGGTGACTATCCCTGAGCGCAACTGGCCTTCGAGCTCGGACACATGCGAGACGTCCTTAGTGCCGGCTACGGTTTTAAAATAGAGTTTTGGATCGGTAAGCGCGAACGAGTAATTGCCGAACGCGCGGATGCGGATAGCGCCCATCTCGGGATCACGGATGGTGATCGGTTGCGCCGTTCCCCATTTCAAATCCATCTGATCGCGCGTACTGAAAAAGTAGACGTCCGATTTGAACGGCGACTTGAACATTTTATCCCAGTTTTTCAAGTTGGTGAGCAGCGGTAAGGTCTGCGTGGTCAAAGGGTAACGGCCGGGCGTGAATACGTCGGCGACGCGGCCCTGATCGATGAACATAGCCATCTGGCTCTCGCGCACGGTGAGCTGGCCGCCATTTTGGATCTCATTGTCTTCCATCGGATATTTGAGTGACAAAACGCCGTCTTCGCCCTCTACCCACTCGATGACATCGATAAACTGCTTTGAAAAAAAGCCCATTCCGACCTCCAAGATATTTTGCGTCTTGAAAATTATGAACCCGCTGAGCGCGGGCGGCAATTGAGAAACGCTAATGCAACGGGCCAGCGCCGGCGCCGATCAATGTGGTGAATGCCAGTCTTGACGCGTGATCAATCGCGCGCCGCGCTTGAAGGTCAGATACGAAAAAGCCCATTCCCAAATCACGAAGAAACGGTTTTTAAATCCAATTAAATAATAAATATGGATTAGCAGCCAAAGCCACCAAGCGAACACCCCTGAAAAGCGCAAGCGGCCGATTTCCACGACAGCCCTCCTGCGTCCAATTGTGGCGACTTGTCCTTTGTCTTTGTAGTGAAACGGCGGAGCTTTCCCGCCTTTGAGGCGCCGGCGAATCGCGCCGGCGACCCAGCGCCCCTGCTGAATTGCGACCGGCGCAACCCCAGGCAGTGACTTGCCGGCTTCACCTGCGGCGGCGGCTTGATCGCCGAGTACATAGACATTGGGAAACTGAGGTAGATTTAAATTCGCGTCCACAATCACGCGGCCCTGCTTGTCGAGCGGACTTGCGAGTTTGGCATTGAGCGGAGAAGGCTTTACGCCAGCGGCCCAAATCACGGTTTTGGCTTGCAGCCATTCTTCACCGATGCGCACGCCATCCGCGGTCACTTGGGTGACGCGGCCTCCGGTCCAGATTTGCACGCCGAGTTTTTCCAGGTCGCGCATTGCCCTGCGCCCGAGGTCTTCGTGAAACGAAGACAATATGCGCGGGCCGGCTTCGATCAAAATTACCCGGGTCGCACCCGGGTCGATGTGGCGAAAATCTTCGCTCAGCGTGAAGCGGGTGATTTCGCCGAGTGCCCCGGCGAGCTCGACTCCCGTGGGGCCGCCACCGATTACGGCGAAGGTGAGAAAAGGGCGCAGCTGATCGCCGGTCATGGTTTTGCCACGCGCTTCGGCGTGTTCAAAGGCGGTGAGCACGCGCCGGCGGATTTCGGTGGCCTGTTCGAGCGTTTTAAGCCCAGGCGCGAAATCCTCCCATTCGTCATGGCCGAAGTAGCTATGCTCGGCACCGCAGGCGAGAATCAAACTGTCGTAGCGAATTTCACCGATGTCGCAAATCACTTTGTTCTGCGCAGGCTGCACGTCGAGGACGTCCGCGAGCAGCACGTCCACATTGCGCGCGCGTCGAAAAACGCTGCGGATCGGAGAGGCGATTTCAGCCGGGCTCAAGCCGGCCATTGCGACTTGGTAGAGCAAAGGTTGAAACAAATGGTGATTGCGCCGGTCGAGCAGGACCACGTCGATGCCGGCGGCCGCGCGCAGGGATTTTGCAGCATTCAATCCTGCAAACCCGCCGCCGACGATCACGACCTTATGGTTGGCCATCTACTTACAATTCAAGGTGTAAAGAACGGCGCCGCCCGAAACTTCGAGGGTGTCCCCTGGGTGAATTGGTCCCACGCCTTCGGGCGTGCCGGTGAACACTAGGTCGCCGTCGCATATAGGGAACCACTGGCGAATGTCGCCTAACAACTCGAGGGGCTTCCAGCGCATGTCACTTCCAAGGCCGCGTTGGCGGACTTCGCCGTTGACCCGGAGCTCAAAAGGGATGTCGAGCACGTCGTCAATCGAGCGCAGCGGTTGCCAGGAGCCGACGACGGCAGAATTTTTGAAGACTTTAGCTTTTTCCCACGGTTGGCCGCTTTTCTTTAAGGTCGTCTGTAGGTCGCGCAGGGTCAGATCCAAACCAAATGTATAGTGCGAAAAGTGAAAGTTTCCGTCTTCTTCCGTCACGCGCAATACCAGTTCAATTTCGTGATGGGTCTCAAAGCGGCGCGGCAACTCGAGCGATCCTACGCCACTGTCGACGCCGAGAAGCGTGCTGGGAGGCTTGATAAAAAAAATAGGATCCTCATTGATGCCATCGCCAAGCTCTTTGGCGTGCTTGAGGTAGTTTTTGCCGACACAGATTACTTTGTCCATAAGTCACCTCTACCATGATGTAGCAAGGAGTGTGCTTGGCAACAACCTCATTCCCATCTATTCTTGAGAGCATGCGACTTAGCCCAATTATCTCAGGAGACATCGTCGACGTCGTGGCTCCGGCCAGCGCTTGCAGCCGGCAGGAACTTAAAGACGGAGTCGCGGCCATTCGCGCTCTTGGATTGGTTCCGCGTTTACCCAAAGACATTTTCGGCAAATCGATTTTGTTTTCCAACTCAGACGCCAAAAGGCTGGCGCACTTTAAACGCGCCATTTATGCAGCGGACTCCAGTTTACTCTGGTGCGTGCGCGGTGGCTACGGTGCCATACGCCTGATGCCGGAGATCGAAAAATGGAAGCGTCCGAAACACGCTAAAATTTTACTCGGCTACAGCGACATCACGACTCTGCACGTGCATCTCAACCAGCGCTGGCATTGGCCCACTTTGCACGGTCCGTTGTTGGACCGCCTGGGGCGAAATGCCCTTAAGCCAAAGGAGCTGCGAGAGTTGTTAGGACTACTTTATGGCCGCAGTCAAAGCGTGCATTTTCCAGGTTTGAAGGCGATGAATCCGGAGGCGCGCCGCGTGCGCGTGGTGCGCGCGAAAATTCTCGGCGGCAATATGGCGGTTTTGCAGTCCGCGCTTGGCACTCCATCGGCCCTGCGCCCGAAGAGCTGCATTTTATTTTTCGAAGACCTCGGCGAGCGTCCGCATCGTGTTGACCGAATGCTGACTCAATTTGCGCAAGCGGGCTGGTTCAAAGGCTGCCGCGCCATCGTGCTGGGAGATTTCATACTGAAAGAACCCAAAGACCGCCGCCACCTGTGGCAAGATGTGTTTGCGCGCTTCGCCAGTGAGGTGAACGTGCCGCTGGTGGCGGGGCTACCGGTTGGCCACGATCCGCGCCGCAACCGCACGCTACCGCTTAACGCACCTGCAGAATTGCATCTGGGGCCGCGGCCCAGCCTGCACGTCGCGACTGGAATCAAAAGAAAATGAACGCATTTGAAAAATCCCTGCTCGGCAAGCTACGCGCGGGATTGCCCGACCTGCCCGCGATCACGCCGGGAATCGTGATCGATGTGCACGTGCGCGGCAAGCGCAAAGGGACCGTGCGCATCGGCGACACCTACGAGTTTTACGACCTTGCCTCGCTCACCAAAATCATTTTCACTGCCAGCAATGCGATGGACTACTTCAGCGGCCGCAAACGTGCGCTGGCGGAGCCGGTGAAAACTCTGCTGCCGTGGTGGAGGGCGCGCACCACGCCGTTTCAATTGCTGACCCACACGGCGGGCCTGGATTGGTGGAAACCTTACTACAAATCGCTGAGCGGCCCAATGGATCCTGAATTGCGTTGGACACAGCTGAAGAAACGTCTCGCGCGCGGACTCCCGGGCGCAGCTCGCAAGGCGACGTACTCGGATTTGGATTTGTGGATGCTGGGCGCACTTCTCGAAGCGGGCAGAGATAAACCGCTCTTGGAAATGTGGGAAGACATTCACGAACGGCTCAAGCTCAAACAGATTTTCTTCCATCCGCGGAACAAACCCCGGTATGCAAGGGCTCGCTATGCGCCGACTGAGCGATGCCCGTGGCGCGGTAAAATCATGCGCGGTGAGGTACATGATGAGAACACTTGGGCGCTCGGTGGCGTCGCGCCCCATGCCGGACTCTTTGGCACAGTCGAGGCGACCAGCGATTGGGGTTTGAAGCTACGCGCGGCGGTTCTCAATGACGATCCTATGTTTGGTGATCCGAAGCTGGTGCGCTATTTCACCGGCCGGCGTATTCCGCGCGCCGTGGGGGACTGGGGTCTTTGCTTCATGAAGCCAAGCCGTCCAAAGTCGAGCAGCGGCCGGTACTTCAGTGCCCGGTCTTTCGGCCATACCGGATTCACCGGCACTTCGCTGTGGATGGATCCAGTCCATGACGTCCTGGCGGTGATCCTCAGCAATCGGGTGCATCCCACGCGTGACAACGCGCGCTTTCCCGCTTTGCGCGGCCAATTGCACGATTGGATTTGCCAGTCGCTCTAAGCCCTTTTACAGTTT
>JAYWAE010000108.1:0-6322 GCA_043782715.1 Pseudobdellovibrionaceae bacterium
CCAAAAGGAGCCAAAGCGGACAACCGTCCGAAAATCGATCACATGGTTTGGGCTCAGCTCACAGACGGGACATGAAGGCTTCATGCCTCTCTAAAAAGCAAGGTCACTGCCAAAGCAGAGATCCTCAAATCAACAGGCAGGTAGGCCAGTTAGTACTTTTTATTCACTACTAGGTACGAGCTCCAACGCGACACCTGCGCAGGAGTAAGCGACGCATAACAAATCGTACCAGTCGACGCCGGCTCGGTCTTCACGATCTGCGACTCTCTCCCGAGCTCGTAAATCATATGCTCGTCGGCCTTCGAGAAGTAAAGTTCCACCTGTTCATTGAGCGCCTGCGCCGCCACAGTCATTTGTTTACGCAGTTTCTCAATGCCTTCATTTTTAAGCGCGCTGACGAAAACGCGCGGAAAAGCTTTGATTTGAAACTGGCGCTCGATCGGCGCGCGATCCATTTTGTTGTAAACATATATGATTGGCTTTTTGTCCCATCCGAATTCCTGAATCAGTTCGTCGACCACGCGCACTTGCAATTCCATATGCGGCGACGACATGTCGATCACGTGCAGGAGCACTTCAGCTTCGCCCGATTCTTCCAGCGTGGCTTTGAAGGCTTCGATCAAATGGGCGGGGAGCTTGCGGATAAATCCAACAGTGTCGGTAACGACGGCATCGCCGACTTCGGGCAAGTACACCTTACGGGTGGTCGGATCGAGCGTGGCGAAGACTTGATCTTTGACATCGACGGCGGATTTGGTCAGTTGATTGAGGAGAGTGGATTTTCCGCTGTTGGTGTACCCGATCAAAGCAAAAGTGGGAATTTTCATTTTCTTGCGCAAGCTGCGATGCTGTTGACGATGCTTGCGCACGCCTTCGAGCTGCTTGCGAATGCCTTTTACCCGTTCGCGGATGCGCCGGCGATCATTCTCGAGCGCCGTTTCGCCGGGACCTCTGGTGCCGATGCCGCCGCCTTGGCGCGACAGTGAGCCCATCCAGGCGCCCACCATACGTGGCAACTGATCGAGCATCTGCGCCAGTTCGACTTGCATTTTGCCTTCGTGAGTCTTGGCGCGCTGGGCGAAAATATCAACTACGACTTGATTGCGGTCCATGACCACTACGCCCAAATCCTTTTGCAGATTGCGTCCCTGTACACCAGTCAAATGGTGGTCAACGATGACAACGGAAGCCGCGCTTTCCTCCACCATTTCTTTGATCTCGACGACTTTTCCTGAGCCCGCGAGTGTTGCGGAGTTGTACTGGGTGAGAATCTGCACGACGTTGCCGACGACTTCTCCGCCCCAGGCGGTGACTAGGTCTTCTAGCTCCGCTAAACTTTCTTTGATTTCGGGAAACGAATCTGATTTTAAGCCGATGCCGACGACGATGGCTCTGGGCTTGGGTGGGCGAGAGTTTGTCAGTTCTTATTCTCCTGCTTTGCCGTAGAACTTCCTCACTTGAGCGGGCCTGGGGCCGATTCTCGTTTTGAGACTTGCTTACTCTTTGTAAGCCTGCGCCTCAACAGCCGTTATTACTATTGTATTCACGATATCGTCAACGGTGCAAGTCCTCTGCAGGACATTCGCGGGTTTTCTAACTCCCATAATAAACGGCCCTAGGACCTCGCCGCCGGCCAGCTGTTGCACGAGCTTGTAGGAGATATTGCCAGCGTCCAAGGTCGGGAAAATCAGGATATTGGCCCCGCCTTTGATTTCGCAAAATGGGAAAATCCGCTCGACGATATCGGGATTTACGGCGGTGTCGGCCTGCATTTCCCCGTCGATGATCAAGTCGGGATAACGTTCTTTCACCAGGCGCGCGGCTTCTTGCATCTTCCTAGGCGTATCTTGTTTACCTGAGAAGTTGGTAAAGCTGAGCATGGCGATCTTGGGGGTCAACCCGAAATATTTAGCCACCTTCGAAGCATGCACGGCGATCGAAGCCAGCTGCTGGGCCGTGGGGTTGATGTTCATAGTGGTGTCGGCAAAGAACAGCATGCGGTCTTTCGCTAGCACGATGTTAAGGCCAGAGGCGACTTTCGAGCGGCCGGCGCCGATGATTTCTAGAATCGGATGCACGCAGTCGGCGTAATTCATGGTGGCGCCGGTGATCATGCCATCGGCGTCGCCGCGATGGACCGCCATGGCGGCGAAGTAATTGGGATCGTACATCAGGCGCTCGGCCTCGGCGCTCATCATGCCTTTGCGCATGCGGGCCTCATACAAGGCTTGTGTATAGTCCTTGAACTTGCCGTCGTTTTGCGGAGTGATGATCGGGATGTTGGCCAAATTGTCGAGATCCAGCTCGCGAATTTTGGCCTGAATGCGGTCGGTGTCGCCGAGCAGAACCGGGCGGCAGACCTTTTCACCGACGATTGAATTGAGTGCCTTGAGAATTTTGGAGCTGCGGCCCTCGGGGAAGTAAATCAAGGGCGGTTCTTGCTTCTTGGTTTGCGCCGTCGACTTCACCCGGTTGATCAAGGTGCGGATAAACCCGCGCGTCCGGCTCTGCAGCATTTCCAGTTTATGCGCGTAAGCGTTCAAGTCGGGGATTTGAATCTGTGCCACTCCTGAATCCATCGCCGCTTTAGCCACTGCCGGTGCGACTTTCAAAAGCACGCGATTGTCGAACGGCTTAGGAATTATGTACTCAGGCCCAAAGTGAAAGGCCCGGCCGGCATAGGCCGCGGACACGCTGTCGGGCACGTCTTCGCGCGCGAGTGCGGCCAGCGCGTGCACGGCTGCCAATTTCATCTCCTCGTTGATTTGCGTTGCGCGCGTGTCGAGCGCGCCGCGGAAAATCGACGGGAAGCCGAGCACGTTGTTCACTTGATTCGGATAATCCGAGCGGCCGGTGGCCATGATCACATCTGGACGCACCTGCCTGGCCAACGCCGGGTCTATTTCGGGGTCGGGATTCGCCATCGCGAAGACGATCGGATTTTTGTTCATGCCTTTGAGCATCTCTGGCGTGAGCACATTCGCCACACTTAAGCCCACGAAAACGTCGCAGCCCATGAGCGCTTCGGTCAGCGTGCGCGCTTCGGTGTCGACCAGGAATTCCTCTTTGTACTTGTTCATGCCTTTGGTGCGGCCACGGTAAACCACGCCGGAAGAATCGCATAAAATAATGTTCTGCTGCTTCACGCCGAGAGCCTTGAAGATGCGCGCGCATGAAATCGCGGCGGCCCCGGCGCCGTTGAATACTACCCGGCAATCGGCCGGTTTGCGGTGGGTGATCATGCACGCGTTCAAAAGTGCGGCCCCAGAAATAATCGCGGTACCATGCTGATCGTCGTGGAAGACGGGGATCTTCATCTCCTTCTTCAGCGTCTCTTCGATGATGAAACACTCGGGCGCGGCGATGTCTTCGAGATTGATGCCGCCGAAAGTGGGCTCCAAAGCTTTGACCGCGGCGATGAATTGCTCGGTCGAAGAGGTGTTCATTTCAATATCGAAAACGTTGATGCCGGCGAACTGTTTGAACAACACTCCTTTGCCTTCCATCACCGGCTTGCCGGCGAGCGGGCCGATGTTGCCGAGCCCTAGTACGGCAGTGCCGTCGGTGATCACGGCGACGAGATTTCCCTTTGTCGTGTACTCGTAAACTTTTGACGGGTCTTTGGCGATCTCAATACACGGAGCCGCGACTCCGGGCGAGTAGGCGAGGACCAAAGAGTGCTCGGTCCGGCATTCCTTGCTCGAGATGACTTCGACTTTGCCCTTGGGTTCGCGCGAGTGGTACTCCAGCGCCTCGCGCTCGAGCAGGGCGGCTTTTGCTTCCGCATTGGGGCCAGGAGCCGACGTTTTGTCGATGTCTTGCTTTGCCATAGTTGATTTCCGCCTTTTTACACACTGAAATGTTAGGAATTACCGACCTTGATGTCAACCTAAGGGGATGACCTAAGTAGTCAAAAAAACAATAGATTTCACATCGTGCGGGCGCGCGCTCCAGTTGACATTTACAAAGCGCACGAGCACTGTAAATGGTCAGCTTGCCACAAGGAGATTCCAATGGCCTCCGATCGCGATGTCGTCCTCGTTGAAGGGGTACGCACTCCATTTGCAAAAGCCGGAACCCGGCTCAAAGACATTCACCCCGCTGAGCTTGGCCGCATCGCCGTGCATGAGTTGATCGAGCGCTCGAACCTCGACGTCAATACGGTGGACGAGGTCATCATCGGCAACACCGGCAATCCGTCGGATGCGGTCAATATCGCGCGTGTCGTGGCTTTGCGCGCCGGGATCCCGCAAAAAGTTCCGGCCATGAGCGTGCATCGCAATTGCGCCTCGGCGCTGGAGAGCGTGACCACCTCGTACGACCGGATCAAAGCTGGGACCTGCGACGTGATGATCGCGGGTGGTACCGAAGTCATGTCGCAGATGCCGCTGTTGATGAGCAAGCCGTTCGTTAAAGCTTTCGAAAATCTGTCGATGGCCCGTTCAGTTCCACAACAACTTGGCGCGCTGGCCGGCTTGCTACGCGCCGATCTCAAGCAAGTGTTCGAACTCGCCACCACCGGGCCGATGCAGTCGACGCCGTACAAGCCCCGTATCGCCATTGTGGAAGGCCTCACCGATCCTTTTGTCGGCATTAACATGGGTATGACGGCCGAGTTGTTGGCGAAGGAATGGCATCTCACGCGTGAGGAACAAGACGCCTTCGCGCTCGCGAGCCACCAAAAGGCCGTGGCCGCCACCAAGAGCGGCCGCTTGAACCAAGAAATGACGCCCGTATTCTTGCCGCCTTCCTACAAAGAGTTTGTCCAGATCGACATCGGCCCACGTCCCGAGCAATCGCTGGAAGGCTTGGCGAAAATGAAGCCCTTCTTCGATAAAAAATACGGCACGATCACCGTCGCCAACGCTTGCCCGATCACCGATGGTGCCGCGGCCGTTTTGCTGATGAGCCGGGGTCGCGCCAAAGAATTGGGTATGACTCCCGTAGCCTCGATTCGCGGCTACGCTTACGCGGGTCTCGAGCCTGAGCGCATGGGCCTCGGCCCCGTTTATGCGACTCCGATCGCGCTGAAACGTGCGGGCATTAGTTTTAAAGATTTGGGTTTGATCGAGTTGAACGAAGCCTTTGCAGCGCAAGTCATGGCGTGCATGAAAGCCATGGATAGCGATCAGTTTGGCAAAGAGAAGCTGGGTTTGAGCGGCAAGGTTGGAACCGTCAATCCGGAAATTCTCAACGTCAACGGCGGCGCCATCGCGCTCGGCCATCCCGTAGGTGCCACGGGCTCCCGCCTGGTACTCACTTTGATGAAAGAAATGAAAATACGAAACGTGCAATTTGGCCTGGCCACGTTGTGCATCGGCGGCGGCCAGGGCGGCGCCGTGGTCTTGGAAAGAGAGAATTAGAATATGAGCATTCAAGAGAGCATCAAGATCGTCCCCAAGGGTGAAGTGGCCCTGCTCGAGTTCGACCTGGTCGGTGAGAAGGTCAACAAACTCTCCTCGCCGGTGATGGCGAGACTGAAAGAGGTCGTTGAAGAGCTGAAGGTATCAAAATACAAAGTGGTGATTTTGATTTCGCGCAAAGCCAAAATCTTCATCGCCGGCGCCGACATCGAAGAGATCAAGAAAATCAACTCCAAGGAAGAATTCCAGCGGGTGCTCGATCAAGCCCACCAAATTTTCAACTCCCTCGAAGACCTGCCGCAGATCACGATCGCCGCCATTCATGGTGCTTGTCTTGGCGGCGGCTGCGAGCTGATTTTGACTTGTGACTTTCGCATTTGCTCGGATGCTCCTGAAACCAAAATCGGTTTGCCCGAAGTGCAATTGGGAATCATTCCGGGCTTTGGCGGCTGCGTACGCTTGCCGCGCGTGGTGGGACTGCCAGAAGCTTTGGGAATTATTTTGCCGGGCAAATCGGTGGACGGCCGTAAGGCCGAAAAAATCGGTCTGGTCGACGCCTGCGTGCCCGCCGCTCAGCTCGAAGAGCGCGCGCTCGCGCTGGCGCGCGAGAAAATCGTGCAAGGCGCGGCCAAGCGCCGCAAAGTCTATCAACCCAATGGCCTGGTAAATAAAGTTTTGAACTCGGGCCTCGGCCGGGGGACGGTTTTCAAGCAGGCGAAAAAGGGCGTGTTGAAGGAGACCAAGGGTTTCTATCCCGCGCCGCTTGCGGCCATCGAAGTCGTGCGCAAAACCTACGGCATGAGCGACCGCAACCGGGCTTTGCAAATTGAAGCCGCCGGTTTTCAAGAGGTGGCGACCACCGCCGTTTCGAAAAACCTAATCGATCTCTTCTTTGTGATGGAAGCCGTAAAAAAACAAACCGGCGTCGAAGGCAAAGACATCAAGCCGCAGGTTGTGAA
>JAYWAE010000109.1:0-16843 GCA_043782715.1 Pseudobdellovibrionaceae bacterium
GCCACTAGTGCCAACGAGCGTACATCGCCCTCTTTGGCCGCAAGTGCTTCCTTTACGCCCGTTTCCGGCTGCGATGTTTTCAGGACATTGAACGTCTCGCCGATCCATTGCAGGCCTTTTTCGGCCCGGGCACGCGCGGTTTCCAGCTTGCGCAGCTTATCTGCTTCTTTTTCCAACTCGGGCGGCAGCTCTTGGCCCGGCAAAGTGGAGCCGATTTTACGTGCGAAACCTTCCCAATCGCGCACGTTTGAAACCTGTACGCGTGGAGTTTCGCGTTTCAATTCACTTGGGGTGGAAACTCGCAGAGTCTCCGCACCGACGCTGAGCACGGGTTCGGTTAGACGAATTTTCAGTTCGAAGCCGCCATTTTCGCCATCTATAGCCAATATTTTGCGCGGATCGTTGGCTTGAAAATAGAGTGGCGTCTCACTGACGATGCGCACTTCGCCCTTTTTTTCCAGGCGCAGGAATCCATAAATGAAATCCATGTTGAACAGGCCACCGGGGCCAGCCTTGCCGGCACGCCGGGTTTTGGTCCACGTCAACGACTCGGGCTCGAGCTCTCCAAACGGAATTTCAATGGGGCCGGCTTCGCCCGAAGCAGGCCTCCGAATCGTGGCAAGATCGACGAGCTTCGACTCGTGACCGTTGACGACGCCGGCCTCTAACAATTCTGATCCCGGCACGGAAAGGTCGACGGTCAGGCGTTGAAGCGCAAGTTTTTCGCGGCCGGCGTCGTCCAGTGCAGACAATGTGGTCTTTTCAGTCACCTTGTAGCTGCCGTCTTTTGCGACTTCGACCAGTATCTCTTGATCCTCAACCGATAGCGCCTCCACGCCGGCCGATTGCGACCAGGCCGGTGCGAAGTACGCGCACATGAAAAATAATAGGGAGATATAGGACAAAGACATCAGAGTTATTTTCGGAAAAAACCGGACTGCGCGAGAGGGGCCTAGACTAAGAATTGGGCCGGTGGAATGGGCAGCGCCTGGTGGCCGCTAAACAAGGCTGCACACGCGAACTACAGCTCGAGACCGAGATCGAAATCCAGCTTCGGCTGCAGGTTTTTGACTCGCGCGTTCTCCTCTTCAAGGACGCGGACCAATGTCTTTAGGTCCGCGACCTCATCCTTGAGTTGGAGTATCTGCTCCTCCTTTTCTTGGAGGATCAGGGAGTAGGCCTTCTTGATTTCATTCAAGAGTCCTTGGGTGGCTTGCAAATACTGGTTACGATCTGGACCGCTCTCGGCCGGTACATCCAAAACCTGAGGTCTCACCTTTGGTGGGGGGGCGATGGCCTCAGGGGCCGAATGTACGACTTGCAGCGGTCCATCCTTTAGGAGGTACTTGCCATCGTGGAGTTTGTGCTCGATCTCCCCCGCCTTGATACGGCGGCGGAGCGTGCTCATACTCACGCGGAACTTGGCTGAATATTCCATTAAGGGTAACCAGTTTTGATTGCTCACTCAGCTCCTTCGACTATTCAAAATCTAGCACAACCTTGGATCCTGTAAAGGCCCGCTGACTATTCAATTTGAAAACTAGGCTCAGGCCTTGGAACCAAGGCCTAAAGGCCAGTTGCCGACTTTGACCATTCTGGCTAACCACTAAAATTCTTGGTTGAGTAGTCACTTCCGGGTACAGTGATTCCGTGAGGTTATCTGAGAAGAAGAAGATCGCACTAGTACTCAGCGGTGGCGGCGTGAAAGCCGCGGCTTTCCACATTGGCGTCTGTCTGGCGCTGCGCGAAAAAGGTTTTCACTTCGCCGGCGGCAGTGATTCCAAAGACCGGCTGACCTTTGAAGGCAAGCCCCTCACCTTCAATCTCTACGTAGGCTCGAGTGCAGGTTCCGTGGTCGCGACTTTTCTGGCGAGCGGTTACTCGATCGACGCAATCATCGAAGCCTTTACTCAAGGTGCGGGCATCGAAGCACTCACTCGACCAAAGGCTGAGAAGGACGGCGGCGGACTGAAGCCGATCACTTACCGCGACATCTTCGCCCTCAATGTCGGAGCGGCCTCACCGATTCGGCTTTTGCCACGCATTTTCCGCAAGCGGCTCAACGTCTCCGGTGGTCTGGAGTCTTTGTTCAAAGAAGCCTTTAAAGTGAACGGTGTCTTTAGCACGCGCAATATCGAACGCTACTTGCGCACGCAAGTGTATCCGCAGAACGACTTCAAAAGTCTCGGGGCGGAATTATATATAGTCGCCACGCAACTGAACCACTCGCGTAAGGCGGTCTTTGGTCCGTATGAGAAGACTGAAAAATTAAAAGATATCAAATACTGCAATTACGCCCGAGTCAGCGAAGCCGTCGCGGCCTCAGCCGCCTTGCCGCCATTTTTCGCGCCTTATGGAATCCGCAACGAAAGCGGCAAAGAGATCTATTATTTTGACGGCGAGATTCGTGACACGCTTTCTACCCACGTCGCCGCCGACCAAGGCGCCGACTTGATCATCGCCTCGTATTCGATCCAGCCCTATCATTTCAATGCGGAGATGGGTTCGCTGCACGACTACGGCATGCCGTTGATTTTCAACCAAGCGCTCTACCAACTGGTCCAGCAAAAGATCCAAACGCACATCAAGCATCAAGGCAATGTGCGCGCCATGCTGAAGTCCGTGCAGGGATACATGCGCGAGCAAGGAATTGCGGAAGAACATGTGGAGAAGCTTACGGAAATTCTTACCTCCCGTACGAACTTCAACCCGGCTGTGGATTACATCTACATCCACCCGCCGCCACAAGATTACGAATTTTTCTTTTACGATCACTTCTCTCTGAATCCGAAAGTCCTGCAAGGCATCGTCCGCACGGGTTTTAAATCGGCGATGAATACCCTTCGTTCGTTCAACCTTTAGCGGCTTGGGACGACCAAGCTCCAGGTCAATTCATGCTTGTTGCAGTGGAGATGCTGAATTGTCGCGCCTGGAATGGTGCGGAATTTTTCAATCGCGGCAAAGTCGGTAGGGCCTTGAAATTTGATCGTACAAACGAAACAGCGCGCGAACGGTCGCC
Source organism: Pseudobdellovibrionaceae bacterium (assembly GCA_043782715.1). GTDB lineage: Bacteria > Bdellovibrionota > Bdellovibrionia > Bdellovibrionales > UBA1609 > JALHOQ01. Next base: position 3,020 of record JAYWAE010000109.1, read on the forward strand.
ACTTCTCCACCAGTTCCAGCAGGCGTTCCGGATAGCATATGATGTCGGAAAACAGCCAGTCCACTTTGCCAATCGTCTGCGGATCCAGTGCAAAGGCACTTTCGTTTATAAACCGAGTGCGTTGACTTATTTTTAGGTTCGCTGCGAGCGGCGCCTTGTCCACGCTCAACACTTCGCAGCCGAGCTGATCGAGAACCCAGGTCCATCCTCCAGGACTGGAACCAAGATCCAAAACCCGTTCACCTTTTTGCGGCGCTTTCCCTTTGATCGTAAAGAACTCCCAAAGTTTCAAATACGCGCGCGAAGGCGGGTCCGTTTTGTTCTCGTTGAATTCCACTTCGCCGTCCGCAAACGGGCTCGTGCAGCGCGCGGAATACAGCATCGTTTCCTCGTCGAGCAAGGTCCATGATCCAAGCGGCGCCGACGGCACCGGCGCCATAAAATCAAGCGGCTTTGGCTTCAAAGGCGGTAGCTGTTCCTGAATCAGCTGTGCGCGCCGATGGCTGGCCACCGGATGCATCAACCAATTGCGCTGAATGGCGCGCAGCTGTTTGGCCGCCTGCGAGATGGATTGAAATTTGAAGCGTAACGGTTCGAGCCAAACGTTCTGCGCCCAAACCGGATCGGCACCTTCAAATAAAAATAGCCGGCCATGCTGCTCGAGAGCGCGCGAGCCCAGCTCCTCTTGCAGAGGCCGTATATAATCGCGCGCCGCTACCGCGGCTTTTAAAACACTTTGGCCACTGATGACAGAACCACTTGATAAAAAGGTTCAGAGGCGAGCCCGAATACGAGGACAAGAAGCGCCGTGAAGGCCACGGCGAAGTAGCTGAGCGGCCGCATTTCGACGGCGGCCCGGCGTAGAATCGGCTCTTCCATGTACATCGCCACGATCGGGCGCAAGTAGTAGTACACGCTGATCACACTTCCGACGACACCCCAGACAGCCAGCCATACCAACCCTTGTTTGATCGCGGCCGAGAAGATAAAGAATTTGCCGAAAAACCCAATCGTGGGCGGAATCCCGGTCAAGCTCACTAAAATAATAGTCAAGCTCAACGCCACCCATGGTTTCTCAGAAGCTAAGCCTTTGAGGTCCTCTATGGTGAGATCCGAATCAGAATGGGCCTCAAGCAAATGCAAAGCCCCGAAGGCGCCCAAAGTCATCAGTGAATAAGTGAATATATAAAACATCACGCCCGCCGCTCCGAGCATGCTGGATCCCCCGATTCCGGCGGCAATCAGACCGATCAAAACGTATCCGGAATGCGCGATGCTCGAGTACGCCAACATGCGCTTGAGGCTCTTCTGCCGGAATGCCCCGACGTTGCCGATCAAAATAGTCAGCACCGCCATCCACTGCATCACGTCTACGAACGGCCAAAAGCGCTCAACGGTAAAGGCCTGTGAAGCCATAAGGCGCAAAAAGAACGCGAGCGAAACTGCCTTCACACCCGTCGCCATAAAACCCGTCAATGGGGTCGGAGATCCCTGATAGACGTCGGGAGCCCAAGAGTGGAACGGAAAGATACCGACTTTAAAGCAAACTCCAGCCAATAAAAGAATGAACCCTAAGAGGAACATGCGATTGGTCGAGAGCAGATTTGGCGTCGCCTGCAAAAGGTCAGGCAAATAAGTCGAACCCACGGTTCCGTAAATGAACGAGATCCCGTAGAGCATGATCGCCGAAGCAAAGCTGCCGAGAATGAAGTACTTAAACGCGGCCTCTTTCGATAGCTTCTCTTCGAGGCTCATCGCAATCAGCACGTACAGACTGAGCGAAAACAGTTCAATGCCGACAAACGTAATAATCAAGTCATTGGACCAAACCACGGTCAACATGCCGGCGGCGGCGTTCATCGTGAGAAACATCGCCTCGCTGAACTGCTTGTCGTTGCTGGAATAACTGTCACGGGCGAAAGTCAGCGAAACGGCGGTGATCACCAATACGATGATCGTGGTGAAAGAAGAAATTCCGTCAAATACCAGCGCGCCCTGAAAAGCGGTCCGCTCAGTTCCGGCCATAAAGATAGCGAAGCCACCGGCGATCACGATGCCAAGGTAGGCGTAAATCAAAGTCGCGAACGTGTTCTGCTCTTTGTTGCCGCGCAAAACCTTAATCAGCAGCGGCACGCAGCTGAATATGAAAAGCGCCACGGCCGGAGCCACCAGCAAGAAGTCGATTATACTGAATTCGATCTGCATGGTCTTACTCCTCGACGTTCAGCTCGTAATGCGAGCGATTTTCAATCAGGTTGTCCAGGCTGGCCTTCGACCAGTTGAGGAAATCGCTGGGGAAAACCCCCATCCAAAAGATCAAAACCACCAAAGGTGCGAGTACGAACATTTCGCGCGCCCCCAACTCCAGGCCGTCGTCGTGACCATGCTCTTTGACCATTTCGCTCTCAGGTCCAAAGAAAACCCGCTTTACGGCCCACAACATATAGACCGCACCGAGCACGACCCCGCTCACCGCGAAAGCCGCAAAAGTTTTATTGGCCTGAAAGCTGCCCGCCAAGATCAAAAATTCGCCGACAAAACCGTTGGTCAACGGCACTGCGATGCTGGAAAAGGTTACGATTACAAAAGCAATCGCGAACATCGGAGCCGCCTTGGCAAGACCGCCGTAGTCGGAAATTTTGCGCGTGTGCGTGCGCTCATAGATCATACCGACGAGCAAGAAAAGCGCGCCCGTGCTCACCCCGTGATTGAGCATCTGATAAAGTCCGCCGGTCGCTCCATATATATTGAGCGCGAACAGTCCCAGCATCACGTAGCCCATGTGTGAAACGGATGAATAGGCGACGAGCTTTTTAATATCCGGCTGAACCATCGCCACCAATGCGCCGTAGATAATGCCGATCACTCCCAGTAGCATAAACAGCCAAGCCCAGCTCTCGCTCGCCATTGGAAAGATCGGCAGCACAAAACGCATAAAGCCGTAAGTGCCCATTTTCAACATCACGGCCGCCAGGATCACCGAGCCGGGTGTCGGTGCTTCTACGTGCGCATCGGGCAACCAGGTGTGGAACGGGAACATCGGCACTTTGATCGCAAAGGCCACCGCAAAGGCGAAAAACAAGAGCGTCTGCGTGTTCAAGAAACTGCCGGCAACAAAAGGGATTTCCAGTTTATAGAAATCCAGAATGCTGGCACTCATCGTACCAAGCTGCTCTTGAGTCATGAAAATCAATGCAATGATCGCCACCAGCATGAAGAGCGAGCCGGCCATCGTGTAAATAAAAAACTTCATTGTGGCATAAAGACGGCGCGGGCCGCCCCAAACGCCGATCATGAAGTACATGGGGATCAGCGAGGCTTCGAAGAAGACGTAAAACAAAATCGCATCCATGGCGAGAAAAGTTCCCACCATCGCGCTCAACAATAGAAACAGACAAATGTGGAACGAGCGCACTTTCTGGTTGATCGCCGTCCAGCTGCCCAAGACTACGAGTGGCGTGAGAAAGGCCGACAAAATGACCAGCCAAAACGAAATGCCATCAATGCCGACAAAATAAGAGATGCCAAATGTCGGCACCCAACTCGCACGCTCCACCAGTTGCAGCGAAGCTTTAGCGGGATCAAAACGATAGAACAACGTGCAGCTCAACAAAAAGTGCAACGCACTAAGCACAAAGGACATCGGGCGAATCCACTTCTCCGGCGCCAGGGCCACGAGCAGCGCGAACAAAAGTGGAGTAAATATCAACAGGCTCAGCAACATCGTGACCTCACAAAAGCGCGATGGTGACGATCACCACCACGCCAACCGCCATGTACATGGCATAGCTCTGGGTTTTTCCGTTTTGAATCGTCTTCGCCAGCGAGGCCGCGCCTTCAACCAAGTCGCCTGCCCAATAGGTCATCTTGTCGATGAAGTTCACGTCGATGTACAACCAAAGGGCCTTCGATCCTTCGACCAACGGATCGATGATCCATTCTGCATAAAACTCGTCGACGTAATATTTGTTGTATACGGCCGTGTAAATGCGGCCGAGCCCTTTGGCCACCGCCGGCGGACGTTCAGGATGCAGAATATAATTGTCGTACGCGAACCAAGCCGACAGCCCGGCCAAACCGACCGAGATCCCCATCAGAGACCATTCGACCAACTCGTTGGCGTGGCCACCTTGGACTTTTGCGATGACCGGTTCAAGCCAGTGTTCAAAGAGATTGCCCGGATGGCCCGGCAAAACTTCGCCGAGTACGTGGGGTATTCCCAACCAACCACCACAAATCGACAAAACGCCGAGCACGATTAGCGGAATCGCCATCGTCGGCGGCGACTCGTGGGGATGTACATCGTGGCCAAACCGGCTCTTGCCCCAAAATGTGAGCGCCATCAGACGAGTCATATAAAACGCGGTCATCGCCGCGGTCATTGCACCAATCAGCCAAAGCGCCTTGCTGCCATGGGGACTGGAGTACGCCTGCCAGAGAATTTCATCTTTACTAAAAAATCCTGCAAATGGCGGCACACCAATAATCGCCAGCCAGCCGAAGACAAAAGTAATGTGGGTAATAGGCATGTACTTGCGCAGACCGCCCATTTTGCGAATGTCCTGCTCTTCGTGCATCGCGTGGATCACGCTGCCGGAACCGAGGAACATCAGCGCTTTAAAAAACGCATGCGTCATCAGATGAAACTGCGCCGCCGAAAACGCGCCGACGCCAAGCGCGAGAAACATGTACCCAAGCTGAGAAACGGTCGAGTACGCCAAGATTTTTTTAATATCCCACTGAGTGATGCCGATGCTTGCTGCAACCAGCGCAGTGGCGGCTCCGGTCCATGCGATCACTTCCATTGTATGCGGCGCCAGCACTAAAATTCCGCTGATACGTACGAACAAATAGACGCCGGCGGTGACCATTGTCGCGGCGTGGATCAGTGCCGATACCGGCGTAGGACCAGCCATGGCGTCGGGCAACCAAACATAGAGCGGAATCTGCGCCGATTTGCCGGTGGCGCCGATGAACAAAAAGAGCGTCGCCAAGGTCACCGGGCCGGCCCAGCCTAATTCGGCGACTTTAGGAATTAAGCTCACGAGGTCCGCGTAGTTCACGCTGCCGAAAGTGAAGAACAAAATAAAGATGCCGATCAAAAATCCGGCGTCACCGATGCGGTTGGTGACAAAGGCTTTCATGCCGGCTGCGGCCTTGGCATCGTCGGTGAACCAGAAGCCGATCAGCAGATAGGAGCAGAGTCCAACGCCTTCCCATCCCACGAAAGTAATCAGCAGGTTGTCGCCCAGCACGAGCACCAGCATGTTGAATAAAAACAGATTCAAATAAGCGAAGTATTTGCTCGGCCGCTCGTCATGCGACATGTAACCGACGCTGAACAAATGGATCAAGCTGCCTACGCCAGTGATGATCAAGATCATGACCACGCTAATTTGATCCACTATGAAGCCGAACGGTACTTTCAGGTCGCCTACCGCGATCCATTCAAAAAAGCGCACCGCGATGACACGGGATTCTTCCGGCATTGCCAGCAAATCCTTATACAGAATCAGCGAGCAGATAAATGAGATGGCCGCGGCGCCCGTAGCTATGGCTCCCGCCGTGTAACCGTCACTGGAGCGAAAACGCAGGCCGTTGAACAAGAAGCCCAGAACCGGCGCGATCAATAATGTCAGTACGAGCAGCGCGTGATTCATTTCAGCCTCGCAGGTGTTCAAAGAAGCGGATGTTCACTTCGTGGAATTTCTTGTAGATCGCGACCGCGAGGGCAAGGCCTACACCGGCTTCCGCCGCCGCGATAGTCATCACGAAGAACACCATGACGTGACCGTTGTAATTGCCCATCTCTTTGGAAAACGCGATGAATGAAAGATTCACGGCATTGAGCATCAGCTCCACACCCATCAACATGACGATCACGTTTTTACGCATCAGAACCGCGATCATGCCGAACGAAAATAAAATTCCCGACAAGAATATGTAATGGCCCAGACCGATGTGCAGCAGGGTTTCAGTGTTGAGCATGAGTTCCGCCTTTCATGCGCGAGACCGCCACCACGCCCACCGCCACCACGAGGAGCAGCACGCCGAGCGCTTCAAAGGCATATAGATATTTGGTGTAGAGCAAAATTCCGAGCTGACGGGTGACGTCCACTTCTTTCACAGCATCGTCTGCGGTCTCCATGATGGCCACCGAACTATTGGCCGCGCCGATCGCGAGGCCTGCAAGCAGCGCCGCCGACATCACTTTGATTCCGCCCGAAAAAAGCCCGCGTGAGAAAGACCGCAACTCAGACTTAAGATCGAACAGCATCAGCACCATAACAAAAAGCACCATGACCGCGCCGGCATAGACGATCATCTGCACACCGGCAATAAACTGCGCGCCCAGATTAAAAAACGCCGCCGAAATCCCGATCATCGTCAGCACCAAATAGAGCGCGGAGTGAATCGGGTTCGGAACCGTGATGGTTTGATAGCCGAAAAAGATCAGAAAAATGGCGAGCGAATAAAAGCCGATGGCTTCCCACATAATTTAGGTACCCCAAGGATAGCGCATGACCAAGATCGCGATCGCAGTCAGCACGGTGTTGAACAGGGCCCACGGCAGCATCTTGCGCCAGCCTAGGTCCATCAATTGATCATAGCGAAAGCGCGGAAGGGTCCAGCGCACCCAGATGAAGATCCACAGAAAGAAAACGATCTTCACCAGTAAAACGACATGCAGGAGAAGCGCCGCAAGCACACTCGTCCACGTATTCACATTTAACGAGAACACGGCTGCCAGTTTTTCCGCGATGGGTCCCATGATTTTCGGAGCAGTCTCCGGCGTGAACCATGGCCATAGCGTGTGTCCGCCGAAATAGAAGATCACCATCAGGCCTGAGGCCACCAACATGTGGCCATATTCACCGATAAAGAACATGTTGAATTTAAAGCCGGCATACTCGGTGTGATAGCCGGCGACGAGTTCGCCTTCAGCCTCTGGCAAATCAAACGGAAGGCGGTTTGTTTCCGCGAACATCGCCGCGAACAAAATCACCGCGCCGAGCGGCTGATAGAAAATTCCCCAATTCGGCAGAAATCCCCACTCCACCTTATGGCCGAAGGCCATGAAGTTCAGGGGCGCACTCTGCGCATTCACGATTTCAAGAAAACTAAATGTGTTGAACAGCAAAATCACACCGACGATCGCAAGGCCCATCGCCAATTCGTAACTGATCGTCTGCGCACTCGCGCGCAAGGCGCCGTAGAGCGCGTACTTGTTGTTGCTGCCAAAGCCCGCGAGCAGCATTGAAAACGCCGCCAACGAAGAAATTCCCAGCACGAACACAATGCCAATGCCGATTTCGTAAGATTGAAATTTAAAAACGTACGGCCCCCAATGGGCGCCGAACATATCAAACGCTTCCACATTGATCGGCATTGAGAGAGGAAGCGCGCCAAAAGCGAGGGCTGCGGGAATCATCGCCACGACCGGCGCGACATAAAACAAGAACGGATAACCGCGCTTTGGAATGAACTCTTCTTTGGTCAAAAACTTCACCGCGTCGGCGAGCAGCTGCATCAGCCCGAGCGGACCCACGCGATTCGGGCCGAAGCGATTCTGAATGTAAGCCGACCCGCGCCGCTCCACCCACACGAGCAAGGGCACGATTTGCACCATCATCAAAAAGATGATGATCATTTTGATTAAATTTACCGTGAACTCAAATACGTCTATGCCCATGCCCGATTATTCCCACTCAAGGGCCCGGGATTTGACTTCCCAGAATAGCCCGAAGATGAAGACCGCGAGGAAGAAGCTCATCGCCGCCAAAATGTAAATCCCATAACCGCCACCGATGAAATCGCCGTAGGTCAGTGCCCACGGATACATGAAAATGATCTCGATATCGAAGAGGATGAACAAAATCGCCGTCAAATAAAATTTAAGCGAGATTTTGGTGGGACCCGAGGTGTCCGACGGTAGTCCGCACTCGTAGGATTCATCCTTAACCGAGTCGACACTGCCTTTTTCGGAAATCAGGCTGGAGAACCAAAGTAAAACCACGCCGAAGAATATAACAAAAACGGCGAGCACGATTACGGGCAGTAGTTGCGACATTGCGGCTCCACAGCTAGGATGCTTACACGTTTCTAAAGTTATAATTGCCCCTGGATTCAAATCCAAGAACGAAGGTTGGCAAGGCCACTGCGTGGCGCGGCGGGTTATGTTCGAGCATTTGCCCTGGAAAATTGAAAATTCGCTCGAGCGGTTCCTCCGTCTGAACGAGCCTTCGATCGAGATCGTCGGGACGGATTCGAGCACGCTTCTGGCCGCCGTATTGCGCCTACCGAAGGTTGCTTTTAACGAGCGGCCGCATTTGGTGATGGTGGGCGACGTCGCGGCCGCCGAAAGACTGATCACCTCGCTCAAATTTATCGCGCCTGAGGTGAATGCCTTCGTACTTCCGTCTTTCGACGTCGGAGTTTACTCCAACCTCTACCCGAACCGGCGCACCGTCGCGGGCCGCTTGCGCTGGTTGTGGCGGGCTCAGAACGCCAAACCGGGCGATATTTTTATCGCGCCAGTCGAGGCACTCGTGCAACGTACGCTCCCCTATCAAATCTTGGGTCAAAAGGCGCTGCGATTGGGCAAAAACGACGCCCTGCCAGCTGATTTCCCCGCGCTCCTGGAGTCTCTCGGCTACGTCAACGTCCCCATCGTCGAAGATGTCGGTACTTTCTCCCTGCGCGGAGGAATCGCCGATGTTTTTTCGCCGGCCCATGAGTACCCAGTCCGGCTCGAACTCTTTGGCGACATAATCGACTCGCTGCGCTCCTTCGAGAGCGAAACTCAACGCAGCGTCGGCGAGACATTGGCCCTCGAAATCATCCCGGCACACGAAATCCTGTTCACTGACGAAAATCGGCAAAAAGCGGCGCTCAAGTTCAAAGCGAGCTTCGAAGGCCGGGAAATCGACCGCGAAGAGGCGCAGGCGCTTCAGCATCAGCTCGTTCAGGGACAGTATTTTCACGGTATAGAATTTTTGCTCTCCTATTTTTACGATCTGCCAGCCACGCCACTGGAACATTTCAATTCAGGTCTGAACGTTTGGCGCTTGGATCCGTTCGAGCTGACGCGCCAGCATGACGGCCTTTTGGGTGAGAGCAAACAGAGCTACGACGGATCGGGTGCGCAAATCGTGCGCCCTCAGTATCACGACGTCTATACCAACTACGACAATCTTCAGCTGCCGGCGGGTTCCAAAGAGTTGACGCTCACCAAAGTCCGCCTCGGTGACGAATCCAAGGATGAGGGCCGGGCGATTCTTCCCGTCTCGACCTTTGATCTGAAGGAGGTCGCCAGTACCGCCAAGCAACTCGCGGGACAAGCCACTGAACTTTCGGATTACCTCAACAAAAAAATTCACGAATGGAAAAACACCGGCTACTGCGTTTTTATTTCGGTGACGACGCAGGCCCAAGCGCAGAGGTTGCGGCTGCTATTGGAGAAGTCCGAGATCGAAGGCGTGCTGATGGAAAGCGGCGCATTCGAATGGGACGCTTGGATCAATCAACAACATGAAACTCCTAACTTAGTGCATATCATCGAGCGGCCTGTCGGCGAGAGCTTGCGCTACAGCGATGAGCATTTTATTTTATTGCGCGAAGAAGACCTATTTGGCTCCAAGCGCGCCCGTGCCGAGTACAAATCCAGTGGCACCCTCGAGCAGCGCGCGCACGCCATGAATTTCGGCGACCTCAAGCCCGGCGATCTGATCGTGCACAAACTACATGGAATTGGAATCTACGAGGGGCTCAAGGTCATGCCAATTCAGGGGCTCGACGCCGAATTCATCCAGCTCCAATACAAAGGCAACGACCGGCTTTATCTCCCGGTCTATCGCGTTCACCAAATTCAAAAATACTCTGGTCCCACCACCGGCGCCTTGGTCGACAAACTTGGCGGCCCCGGCTGGGAAAAAACCAAGAGCAAAGTGCGCTCGCATCTGCGTGACGTCGCCGCCGAATTGCTCGAGATTTATGCCAAACGGGCCGTCGCTGAGCGGCCGGGCTTCTCTGCCGTTGATCAAGACTACAATGCCTTCGAAGCCACTTTTCCTTATCAAGAAACCGACGATCAACTGCGTGCCATTCGCGACGTGTTGAGTGACATGCAAAAGCCGCATCCGATGGATCGCCTGGTCTGCGGTGACGTCGGTTTCGGCAAAACCGAAGTCGCCATGCGCGCGGCTTTCAAAGCCGTTCAGGACAAACGGCAAGTCGCCGTGATCGCCCCGACTACCGTCCTCACCTTTCAACATGTGGAAACTTTCAAACGCCGCTTTGCCAAATGGCCGGTCACCATTCGCTCGCTGAATCGCTTCGTACCTGCCAAAGAAGTGAAGTCGACGCTGAAAGAATTGAAGGAAGGCAAAGTCGATATTCTTATCGGTACGCATCGCATGTTCAGTCAGGATGTTCAGTTCAAAGATCTCGGTTTGATGATCATCGATGAGGAACAACGCTTCGGGGTAAAACACAAAGAACGATTGCGCAAAATTAAAGCGGGCCTCGATACCCTCGCGTTGTCGGCGACACCTATCCCGCGCACGCTCAATCTCTCGCTTGTGGGCATTCGCGACCTGAGTTTAATCAACACCGCTCCCATCGACCGCCTGGCGACGCGTACCTTCGTCACCAAGTTCGACAAAGACAGCATTCGCAAAGCCATCACGTCCGAAGTCGCGCGCGGCGGGCAGATTTACTTTATTCATAACCGTATTCAAAGTATTTACGGCTTAGCCGATCAGCTCAAAGAGATCGTGCCTGAAGTGCGCTTCAAAGTTGCCCATGGACAAATGGAAGAGGGCGAACTCGAAAAAGTAATGGTCGAGTTTTTCCATCACGAAATCGACATGCTCCTCTGCACCACCATCGTCGAATCCGGCATGGACGTTTCGGCCGCGAACACCATGTTCATCGACAACGCCCAACAGCTAGGGCTTTCACAGCTGTATCAATTGCGCGGGCGCGTGGGCCGAAGCAAAGAGCGCGCCTATTGTTATCTTTTGATTCCCAATCATCGCCGCCTCGAAAAGGATGCGCAGGAACGCCTGCGTATCATTCAAGAGAATACCGCCTTGGGCTCAGGAATTCGCATCGCGCAATACGATCTCGAATTGCGCGGCGCGGGCGACATCCTCGGCGAAGAACAAGCCGGCCACGTCAATGCGGTCGGTTACGAACTCTACCTCGAACTACTCGAAGAGGCAGTCCGCCACGCCAAAGGCGAAGCCCCACTCGACGCCGATATCGAGCCTGAAATCAATGTGCGTATCCCCGCGCTGATCCCGGATAAATATATCCCGGACTTACGTGTGCGCCTGGCCTATTACAAGTCACTATCGGAGATTGAAAAGCCCGAAGACATCGATCGCATCGAGGAGGAATTGCACGATCAATTCGGAAAACCCCCCGATCAAGTGCTCAACCTGATGGGCTTGATGTTGATTCGCACGATCTGCAAAACGCTCAGCGTGCGCGATCTCTCGAGCGGGGAGGCCGCAATCACGCTCGCCTTTACGGAAAAAACCAAATTGCCGCCCAAGACGGTGATCGAATTGGCCTCACGCACCAACAAGAAGTATTCGATTACGCCCGACAATCGCTTGCGCGTGCGCATGAACGAGATCACCTGGCCGCGCATTTACGACGAGCTCTCGTATTTACAAGACCTTTGCTAGAAACTGCGAATTAGAATTCTACGCGGACTCCGCCGCCGAGACTTAAGGGATTGCTGAAGTCGTGGTCACGCGCGTTGGATGACTTGACGTAAGTGCGCCCTTCTAAAAATAGATACGAGCTTTCGATTCCAGAATCTTTGTACGCGCCACGGGCCGCGCGCCGGTCGATCCAATCGAGCGTGAACATGCCGCCAAAATTGAAATACGGGGCTACTTGCGAACTGCCGTTGAGCGAGTTGCCCGTCGCTCCTCCATTGGCCGAATCGTTCAATACTTCTTTGTAGATCATTGAATAGAGTCCGCCCGACACGTACGGCACGACATAAGGCTCCCCGGAATAATTGTCGAATGCGTACACTGCGCCGATGCGCCACGGAGTCAGCGACAAAGTGGAATGTGTCACGTTCGGGTCGGAGTGCCCATTTTGATATTGTCCGATGGCGATTTCACCGCCGACACTTCCGAAAGAGAGATTGCGTTTAACCGTCACCTGAAGTTCGAGCAGTGGCACAGTCGGCTGTGAGTACGTTTGACCGTAGGTCGCGCTGGTGAAGTTTGGATCGTAATGAGTCGGCTCGTAATTGCTGAAGCCGATACTGGCGGTAGAGCCCCATCTCGGACGGCGATCGCGATAGGGAATGAGCAAGTACTCGCCATTGACTGCGGTGGTGGAGATGTTCGACGGCTCTACGTATACGATCTTCTTTTCGGCGAGGTCCTCAGGGTCTGGTTCTTCCCCTGCATGACTCAATAATCCGAAAAAAATTCCGATACATAGGACGGAGAAGCGCAGAATTTCAAGCTGCCGGTACAAACGATGCATGGCTTAAGTATACAGAAAAGCCTGACTTCGCTTGAGAGAGGTTTAAAAATCTCTTTCTTTGTCGCGGGATTATTTTTCCTAGTCTTAAGTCCGTTCGCGCATGCCGGCGACAGCACTCCATCGCCCGCAGAAGTTTATGCGAAAATGTCGCTCGAACAGCGTATCGGTCAGGTCTTTATCTGGACCTATCCGGGCCAGTCTCTCAATTCCCAGGGTGAGTCATGGCTGGAAAAATACCAGCCCGGCGCGCTAATCGTCTTCGGCCGTAACATCAAATCGCCCGAGCAAATTGCCAAGTTCAACTCGGATCTGCAGAAATTCGCCGCCAGAAAAATGAAAGCGCCATTTTTCCTGATGATCGATCAGGAGGGCGGCACGGTGACTCGCTTGCGCACGCAAGTCCCATTGCCCAGCGCTCTTGCACTCGGAAAGATGGACGACACCAAATTCACCCAAGGCTTCGGCAAAGCCCTCGCGATCGTGCTGAGAACTCTCGGCTTCAACGTCAATCTCGCACCTGTTCTCGACATCTCGGCCCCGAGCAAAGACTCATTCATAGGCAACCGCACCTTCGGCGAAGATCCGGCGCAGGTGAGTGAGCGTGCGGGCGCTTACGCTGAAGGTTTGAACGAGGGCGGCGTCATGCCGACCGCCAAGCATTTCCCCGGCCATGGCGGTGTCGTACAAGACAGCCACCAAACTACGCCTAAGAAACTCGCGACTTACGAAGAACTCGCAGACAAGGATCTCGTGCCCTTTGAAGAATTCGCGCAGGCCGAATACCCGCGCGCCATGATGATGGCACATATGGCTTTGCCCAATATCGATCCCAGTGGTGTGCCGTCGACCTATTCAAAAATTTTGATTCAAGACTATTTGCGCGGAAAGTTAAAGTATGACGGCTTAGTGATCACCGACGACCTCGAAATGGCCGGCGCTGCGAGTGACAACGACTTCGGCGAGCACGCTGTCCGCGCGTTTCTCGCCGGCAACGACATGCTTATGTTGGCAGGAGTCGGCGCCCACCAAAAGCAAGCCTTCCAAAAATTTATCGCGGCCACGAAGTCGGGCCGGATTCCCGAGTCCCGCCTCAGGGAGAGCGTCGAGCGCATTCTTACTTACAAGGCCAAGCTGGGCGTCGCACCGTTCGCCTTCAGCGACAAAAATAGCAAGGCTTCGATCGCGGCTCTCGAAGCGCTCTCAAAACAGGTTCTGCAAAAGAACGTGCATCTCGCTCTTGAAAACCGCACGGCTCCCTGGCCGGAGATCAAACCCGAAACGCGGGCGCTCGTTCTCGGCTCCGAA
>JAYWAE010000110.1:0-6281 GCA_043782715.1 Pseudobdellovibrionaceae bacterium
ACACAAAACAACGGCCACTTTGGCGGTCTTCGACGTTGACCAAATTTGTCGGCTCAAACCACATTTGCAGTGGCTTATTGTTCTGGTTCTTAGCCTTCAAACTGTTCTTAATTTGTGACCAAAAGTCCTGATGCGAGTTCACAGTTTGGGCCCCCGACGGCATGTGGATAAAGAGGGTCTGTAGGTAGCACCGCCAGATAAAACTTTCAATGATTTGAGAGGCCTAGTCCCACGGCGGAGCGGCATAAGGGCGTGCTTCAATTTTTAGCACTCAATTCAACTCGCGGAAACTTACAGGGAAAAACAGACGGGCATGCTGGCTTGACGGCAAATTCGGCGTTGTGCATATTGGCGCAACAGGTCGTGTTTGAAATCGAAGATTCGCCCAGGGGGCGGGATCTTCATATTGGAGTGGCAATGCCAAAACGTACATATCAGCCGAGCCGTAAGCGGCGTAAAAAGACCCACGGATTCCGTACTCGCATGTCGACTAAAAACGGACGCAAAGTTTTGTCGCGCCGTCGTGCTAAAGGACGCAAGACTCTGGTTGTGAAGACGGGTGGCAAGTAAGAGCCGGCTTCGCTCACTGTCCCGGCGCGCGGAGTTTCTCGATTTAAAATCGAATGGCCAAAGCTTTCACGTGAATGCGTGGCTCTTGGTGAATCTGCGCACCACTTTAACGGATCAAATCCGTTGTGGATGGACAATCCCCAAACAAATCGGCACGGCGGTTTTGCGCAATCGCTTTCGCCGCTGGGGACGTGAGTATCTGCGCAAATGGTCCGCGGCTCAGACAAAGAGCCTCGACATGAACCTTGTCTTCAAACGCCGGGGCGAGGGCTTTTACAAATCCGTGAGCCATGAGGAATTTGATGGAGCCATGGACAAATTGGTGGCGAAGCTCGAGCGCTATTTTGAATAGCGCACTACGTGCCTTGGCACTCTTACTGATTGGGTTTTACCGGGCTACGTTCAGCGTGTGGTTCGGTGGAGCGTGCCGGTTTGAACCGAGCTGCTCGTGCTACGCCGAGCAAGCCTTCAAAAAACATCCGCCGGCGGCCGCGCTTTGGTTGTCGTTCCGCCGCTTATCTAAATGTCATCCCTTCGGGCCAAATGGTTTCGACCCGGTCCCTGAAATGCGAGGCAACTTTGAAAAATGACGAAGGCACGAGCTTCTTCGATACACGTACGCTAGTCGCCATTGTTTTGGTTGGGTTAACGTTCATCGGCTGGCAAGCCTACATGCAACGCAAGTACCCTGACCTCTACAATAAAAAGGCGGCCGTCACGCAAACTGCGGCGGGTGTTCCCGCGAGCCCGGGAGTGAATGCCGCGACCGGCGCCAAGGACGTGACCGGCCTGCCAGCGGCGAGCGACGGAAAAATCAATTCGCCCGAGACGCCGGCCGCGGAGATGCTGACTTCTTTCACCAGCGACAATTTGGCATTCGACATCTCGAGCCGAGGCATGGGCGTCAAGGGCTTCAAGATTTTGCATTACAAAGATCGCGAAGGCCAAACCGTCGTCCTCGGACAAATTGGCGATCAGGCGCAGGCGCTGGAGACACGCTTACTCGGTCATCCGGAGCCACTCGATTTTAAAGTCGAAAAAATCAATCCGAATCTTTTTGTCGGACACGCCCACAGTGGCGGGATGCAGATCACCAAAACTATGGATATCGATCCCGATAAATACATGCTCACATTCAAAGTAGTGGCTTCGGGCACGGATGAAAAGTTTCTCGGCCTGACGACCTCGTTGGTCGAAGAATTAGAGCCGGCCGCCAAAAAGACGTTTTTGATGCCGCAGTTCCAGAAGCAAGAATTTTTCATTGAGACGACCGATAGTAAGGACCGCGTGGTCTTTGCCAAGGAGGATCAACAGAAGTCTTGGCTCGGCGTAAAAATCGCCTCTCTCGGCTCGCAATATTTCACTCAAGCCATCCTTGACCGCTCCAATATTATTCCAGAGGCGCGGGGGCTACTGAACCATGGTGCGAAGACCGCCGGAATTACATTGCAATACCCGGTGCTCAACCGGGCCCAGGATTTTGAACTCAACTACCTGGCTTATGTCGGACCTAAATCACATGCCCTGCTGCATTCGATCGACGAAAGCTTGGCGTTGGTGGTCGATTTCGGTTTTTTCAACTGGATCGGGCGCCATATCCTCGTTCTTTTGAAGTGGCTCTATGGATTGGTTGGCAATTGGGGCCTGGCGGTGATTGGACTGACGCTAATGGTCCGTCTGCTCGTCCTGCCACTAAACATATATTCTTATAAATCAATGAAGGTGATGCAGAAGCTGCAACCCCAAATTCAGGCCCTGCGCGAGAAATATAAAGACGACCAGCAAAAGCAGCAGCAGGAAATGATGGCCTTGATGAAGTCCAATAAGGCCAACCCGCTGGCGGGCTGTATGCCGGTTCTTCTGCAATTTCCTATATTTATTGCACTATATCAGGTGCTGGGTAATAGCATCGAGCTTTACCAGGCACCATTTGGTTTATGGATCCACGATCTTTCCTTAAAGGACCCTTTTTACATCTTGCCGGTCTTGATGGGCGTCACTATGTTTGTGCAACAGAAGATTACGCCCAACACCATGGACCCGGCACAGGCCAAGGTGTTGCTGATGATGCCGCTCATTTTTACGTTTTTCATGATTTCTTTGCCGAGCGGGCTGACTCTGTACATGCTGGTAGGGGCGGTGTTTAGCGTGTGCCAACAAATGTATTTTTTGAAGCAATCGAAAGCCTAGATAAACCGGGGTCTCAAAGGGACCGTAGCAAAAAGCAGGAGTGGGTATGAGCTTCTTGGGAAAATTGTTTGGGAAAAAAGAAAAAAAAGGTGATGGGCCCGAGGCCGTTGTGGACGGACTTCTCAGCCAGATTATCGAGCTTGGACGTTTTGAACTGTCTTATGATATCAAGACGCTCGAAGCCGGCGACATCCATGTCGACATCTTTGGCAAAGACGAAGAGATGCTGATCTTCAAAGAAGGCCAGCTGTTGGATGCTTTGCAACTCTATGTCCGGCGCGCGATTCAACATCAATCCCCCGAGTCGACTCTGAATGTGAACCTCGACTGCGCCAATTTCCGCGAGCAGGCCAACGCCGCCTTGATTGCCCTGGCTGAAAAGCTCAAAGACATCGCATTGACCAAAGGCAAATCGGTTTATTTCCGCGCGCTGCCACCTAAAGACCGCAAAGTCATTCATCAGTATTTGGCGGAAGACGGCCGGGTGAAGAGCCGTTCGGTCGGCGAAGGTCATTTCAAAAAAATTAAAATTTACCCCACGAGCACTGGCGAGACGGCCGGCGGCGGTGGCGGCGAGGAGTACGATTCGCCCGATGAGAACTTCGGCAACCGATAGAGAGACCATTTGTGCGCTGGCGACGGCGCATGGGATTGGGGCCATCTCGGTTATCAGAGTCAGCGGTGCTAGTGCGGCCTTCATTGTCAAAAGACTGGCCGCTTTCCTCCCCGAATATTTGGAATCTCACAAAATTTATTATGGTTTTTTGACCGGTCTCGCGGGCGAAGAAATGCTCGACGAGGTCTTGGTTTCCTATTTCGCTGAGGGCCGCAGCTACACGGGCGAGCCATGTTTCGAAATTTCCTGCCATGGCAGTGAAGCCGTAGTGAACGAAATTTTACGTCAGCTGGTGTTGGCGGGTGCGCGGCCTGCGCAACGAGGAGAATTTACTTACCGCGCCTTCATGAGCGGCCGCATCGACTTGGTCCAAGCTGAGAGTGTTTTGGAATTGATTGAGAGCCGATCGAATCGTGCCACTCAGCTGGCGCTGCGCCAGCTTAAGGGCGGAGTCTCGCAGCAGCTCAAGGGATTACTCGACCGGCTGATCTGGGTTTTGGCTCATCTCGAAGCCAATATCGACTTTGCCAGTGAAGACATCGAACTCGCGAGCAGCGAGATACTGGCTTCGCGTACAGAGGAAGTTTTAATTTCGGTACGCGAAATGATCGCCGGCTACCGCCAGGGGCGGATCATCCGTAACGGATACCATGTCGCGCTGGTCGGCCGCCCGAACGCCGGGAAGTCGAGCTTGTTGAATGCGCTCGCGGGAGAAGAGCGTGCGATCGTGACTCCGGTTGCGGGTACCACCCGTGATTTTGTCGAAGCGGAAGTTGCAGAAGGCGGACTGCGCCTCACGTTGGTCGACACCGCCGGCCTGAGAGTGACAGACGATGCCGTAGAAAAAATTGGCGTGATGCGCACACTCGACCGTATGGCCGCTGTTGAATTGGTAATTTACGTGCTTGAGGCTGGTGAAACCTCGCTGCCCGAGGCCTTTGCCGGCCGGATTCCCTGGGAGAAAACCCTGTTGCTGGTGAACAAAATTGATCAAAAACCTGGGTTTTTAGTTCCTGAATCGCTGGCGAAAGGCCCACTCGCTGTCCTAAATGTGAGCGCCACTACGGGAGCTGGGCTCAAAGATTTGCGCGCATGGTTGGCAAACCAGTTGCGCGGCGAGGTGAGTGAGGACTCGACGGTCGTCAGCAATGCCCGCCATTACCAAGGTCTAGATGAATTGCGCTCGAGCCTCGAAAAAAGCTTGCCCCTGATGCGCGCGGGAGAGAGCCCGGATCTGATCGCGCTTGAACTGCAGTCGGGCTTGCGCGCGCTACATGAAGTTTTGGGAATCGTATTTGATGACCAGGTGATGGATCGAGTCTTCAACGAATTCTGTTTGGGTAAATGATGGAGAAATTTGACGTTATTGTAGTAGGAGCCGGACACGCAGGGGTTGAGGCCGCTCTAGCCGCCGTTCGCCTTGGTCAGAAAACGTTAATGATCACGACCAATCTCGATCGCATTGGTTACATGAGCTGCAATCCTTCGATCGGTGGATTAGGCAAAGGCCACATGGTCCGCGAAATCGATATTCTCGGTGGGGCGATGGCTGCCGCCGCCGATGCGACATGCATCCAGTTTAAAAGATTGAATGCGCGCAAAGGGCCTGCGGTTCGGGGTTCGCGCGCTCAATGCGACAAAGATTTGTATTGCGACTACATGGGCGAGAAGTTGCGTACGACGGAAAATCTAACGCTTGTGGAATCGGAAGCGAAGACTTTGATCCTCGAAAACGGCAAATGTTCGGGCGTGGTGACGGAAGACGGCGTTTCGATCGGCGCTCAAGCTGTGATCATTACGACCGGAACGTTCATGAATGCAGTCATGCATCTCGGCCTGACTCAAAGACCTGGCGGCCGGGTGGGGGACAAAGCCACGCAGGGGATTTCGGATCAGCTGCGCGAAAACGGGTTCACCGTGACCCGGCTGAAAACCGGAACGCCGGCGCGGCTAGATCGCGACTCGATTGATTGGTCCAAGACGACGGCGCAGTGGGGAGACGAACGCTTTATTCCCTTTAGTTTTCGCAGCTCCAACCGGCTTGCGCTTCCGCAGATTGCATGCTGGCTCAGTTATACAAATGAGCAAACTCACGACATCATTCGTAAAAACCTGAACAAATCGCCAATGTTCATGGGTTTGATTGAAGGCATCGGCCCCCGTTACTGCCCAAGTATCGAGGACAAGATCACGCGCTTCGCGGATAAGAATCAGCATCAAACTTTCTTGGAGCCCGAAGGGCTTTCGACCAACTCTATATATTTGCAAGGTATCTCGACTAGCCTTCCCGAAGACGTGCAGTACGAATTTTTGCGCACGATTCCGGGCCTTGAGAATGTGAAGATGCTCAAGCCCGGCTACGCAGTCGAGTATGACTTCATCGAACCGACGCAGATTTTTCATTCGCTCGAGACCAAGAAAATCTCGGGCCTATATTTGGCCGGACAAATTAACGGGACCAGTGGGTATGAAGAAGCTGGTGCACAGGGCTTGCTGGCCGGAGCGAATGCCGCCCTCAAAATTTTGCAAAAACCTGAAATGGTTCTAGGCCGGGACCAAGCCTACATGGGCGTGATGGTCGATGACCTTGTTAGCAAGGGAACGAAGGAACCTTATCGTATGATGACTTCGCGGGCGGAGTTTCGATTGGTTTTGCGTGAAGACAATACTATCGAGCGCTTAGCGGAGACTGGATTCAGGCATGGTTTACTTGCGCAGCAAGACTTCGCGCGGCTGTCCGAGTTGCTTGGCCGTAGGAGTGAACTGAGCGCGCGCCTACATAATTTTGATTTAGTTCCCAATCCTGCGACTCAGGAGAAGCTTCGGGAGGTCGGAACGGCAGTTTTAGCAAAACCCATTAAAGCCGCTGATTTGCTTAGGCGTGAAGAGATCACTAGTCTAGATT
>JAYWAE010000111.1:0-2378 GCA_043782715.1 Pseudobdellovibrionaceae bacterium
GGTCGTGCAGCGAGGTCGACGTCGAGATGATGTTCTCGTAGTTCATGATCTCCTCGTTGCCGCCGCTCGGCCCCTGAGGAGGTTTGTAATTGGTGTCTAAGTAGTTTTCCCATTCGAACTCTTCTTGCTGCCGGGGATCAGCCGCCGCTTGCGCTTCGGGCGTATCGCCCACGGCATCCTGGCCCTCAGCTACGGCAGTCTCGCTGGCTTTGGCAGAAACGGCTTCGTCGTCGACCGACTCCACCATCTCTTCGAGCACCGGGTTCTCATCCAATTCCTTGCGGATGGCACCTTCGAGTTCAAGGCGTGAGAGCTGCAGGAGTTTGATCGCCTGTTGCAGCTGCGGCGTCATACGCAGCTGCTGCGACAATTTCAAACTGGTTTTGAGTTGCATCGCCATGCCCGTTCTCCCGGCCCTTGCCGGGGTGTCTTACAACCTAAAATTTTCGCCCAAATAAAACTTACGCGCGAGCGGTGAGTTTGCGATTTCATCGGCACTGCCCGCGACCTCAATATGACCATCTTTCAAAATGTGCGCGTAATCACAAATTCCCAAGGTCTCGCGCACATTGTGGTCGGTGATCAAAATGCCGATGTTCTGGCTTTTGAGTTTGCGCACGATCTCTTGTATGTCGCCGACCGCAATGGGATCGATGCCGGCGAACGGTTCGTCGAGCAATAAGAACTTGGGATTGCCGGCCAGCGAGCGGGCAATTTCCACGCGCCGGCGCTCGCCGCCCGAGAGTGCGTAGCCGTAACTCTCACGAATGTGCTGAATGTGAAATTCTTCGAGCAACGACTCAAGGCGCTCCGAGCGTTCGGCGGCCGTGAGATCTTGGGCATCGAGCGCCACTTGAATATTTTCACTTACGGTCAAACGGCGAAAAATGCTGGGCTCCTGCGGCAGGTAGCTGAGGCCCGAGCGCGCACGTTTGAACATCGGCATTTGACCGATGGACTTGCCATCGACGTCGACCTCGCCCTCATCCGGTTTTACCAATCCGACGACCATGTAGAAACTGGTGGTTTTGCCGGCGCCATTGGGGCCAAGCAAGCCCACCACTTGGCCGCTTTCAACTTCAAACGAGACGTTGCGCACGACTTGGCGCTGCTTGAATTTTTTGCTGATGTTGCGAATGGTCAGGCGGCTCACTGCTTTTTCTCCGGAGCCTTAAGCCGCTTGTCGTCGACGGTGGCACGGGCGCGCTTCACTTCGACCTGCTTGCCGCCATCGAGGAAGACGATCTCTTCGCCGCGCAACTCGTCGTTGTTTTGCACGACGCGCGGGTTGCCGCGAAAGATGAACTTGTTGCTTTCAAAATCGACTTTTAAGTTTTGCGAAGTCGCCCATTTTTCGGCGTCACTCACCCGCGCACCGCCGTTGAACTCCACTGTGCGGACCACGTCTTTTTTGGAGTCATAAACGAAGCTTGCCTCGGGACCAGTGATACGCATGGCATCCATATCCAGCACCACATCACCGAGGAAACGAGCCGTACGGTCTTTGCCGCTGAATAGGGAGCGCTGGCTGCGAATCAATGCATTGCGCCCGCCGTCGATTCCTTTTTGCGCTTTGACGTCGCTCAATATTTCCACCGTCGAGCTGGCCAACGAAGCCTTCATACCAACGCCTGTGAGATGCAAAGCATGCCCTTGTACGTCCTTGGGCCCGATCATTTCCACCTTGTTCAGGGCGCTGAGCAAGCGGGTTTGCGATTGATACTCCATGCTCTCGGTACGGAAAACGTAACCGTTACTGGAGCGCGTGACCACGTCGCCCTCGATGCGCATATCTTTGGTTTTGGAGAGCACATGCCCTTTGTTGCCAGTCACGGTGAACGTCACTCCCGATTCGGAAAAGAAAACCGTTTTCACATTCTGCAGTTCAAACTCTTCTTTACCCTTCATCCCGATCGCTTTGTCGGACCAGAGTTCCCACTCCTTCTGGCCCTCCTGCGTTTCGATCATATGCATGCCGCTCATGCTTTGATCGACTTCGCCCGATGCGGGCGGGTTTTTTTTAGGCGTGATCGCCTCTTCCACGTCTGGCGCCGGCAGCAACGAGGCTTTCGTCCCAGCGTCGCGAATCTGGCTGGGCGCAACCAAAACGATTTGGATGAGCAATCCGAGCAATGCCAAGCTCAGCGCAATTTGTACGAAACGATTCTTCATGCATCATCCAACGTTGCATATTCACAATCCATTTTAACATGGAAGCTTTGCTAATTAGCACAGTTTTTGCTACTAACTCCAGGAGTTTCGCAGCCTGCGGGCGGACCGGCCTTAAGCCGAGAAACTCAAGTTTCACTCCCGGTGCGCCGATATCCATTCGATGTCCGCAAAGTGGTTCGTGCAAAAAGAGGATTTGGTTGACGGTC
>JAYWAE010000112.1:0-6278 GCA_043782715.1 Pseudobdellovibrionaceae bacterium
CCATATTTTACCCCACTCATTTTTATAAGCTCACGTTACCATTAGTCGCATTCACGGTTCAATCTATAAAACCGATTGGATTTGACAGGCAATAGATCAAGTCTATCTGCCGATCCTTTAATTCAATTTTGCTTTCTTGGCCTTTTAGCGAAGTCAATCTAGTGAGGCTACTGAGCGAACGTTGAGTTCAATGATTAGTTAAGCGCAAATCAACCTCAAGCCATTTGGCAAAAGTCTTTTTTGCAAGAACTGCGCATTGGCACGCCGTTCAACAAAATTTGTTTGTCATAGGCATCCAGCTGGAGAAGGCGTTGATTCGCACCATTTAGACTACTGGTCGTGATAGAGTGCTCACGGCAGTCATGAGTGAGGATTTGCGTGAGTAGCGCTATCCGATGTGCAATGGCCGGAGAATTTATGGAGCGATCTTTGTCTACACGATTTTTTAAAGATGAACGCCAAAAAACTGACGACAGTTTGATTGCGGAGCGCGAGAAGACAAATGAATCGCTCACGAATTTAAGATCGAGCGCCGAACGTCAAACGGACAAAGACGTTAAGGGCGAACGGCGCCAAGCGGATCAAACGGCATCCGACTTGCGCGAAGTAGCCGACTCCGACTCCAACAAAAAAAGAGTAGATTCGCGACATGGCGTAAAAGCCGAAATAAAAATTAGCAGTGAGCAGTTGTCAAAGGAAAGAGACCGATCGGACAAGGCTGTGGAGCTAGAGCGCTCACAGGTCGATCTAGCGATAAAAAATGAACGTAAAACTAAAAGTGAGTTGGCCGGCCAGTTGCTCGAACAAGAACGAAAGTTGACCGACAAAAATCTTTCGGGCGAGCGGATCATAACAGACTCAAAAGTCCAGCAAACGATTGGCCTTCTTTCAGATGAGGTTTCTGCGCATTCCAAAACAAAGGTTTCTTTGACGACGCGAGACGAGTTTCTTGCGATCGTCAGTCATGATTTGAGAAATCCGATTGGCGCGGCCTCAATGTGCGCAGAAATGCTTTTGGAAGATCCGGCATTTCAAACATTTGGAAGCGAAGCGCGTAAGTCGGTTGAACTGATCAAAAGAAATATAGATACCTCTTTGCGCTTAATTTCTGACCTCCTCGATATGGAACGTATCGAAGGCGGAAAGCTGCAGCTCAAATTCGAAAAGCACAACCTAGATCAAATTCTGAGAGAAGCAGTCGAAAGTTTTGCGCATGCTGCAGCCGCGAAGTCTGTAGTTCTAAAAGCAACACCGTCGCCTAATTCCCGTACAGTTGTTTGTGACAAAGACCGTATCTTGCAGGTGCTTTCGAACTTGATCGGGAATGCTTTGAAGTTCACCCCGGCTGGCGGCTCTGTGACTCTGAAGCCGGAATTTAATGAAAGCGAAGCTCAAATTTCTATTTGCGACTCGGGACCGGGTGTACCTGAAGAAAAAAGAATTCAGATTTTTGAACGCTACGCCCAGCTCGGTGTAAACAACCGGGTCGGATTGGGATTGGGCCTTTACATATCTAAAATGCTCGTTGAAGCCCATAAGGGACGACTCTGGGTGACCTCAATGGCGGGCGGCGGGAGCACATTCAGCTTTACAATTCCTTACCCTAAGGTTCAAAACGATGCAAATGCGGCGCAGGATTGACCCGACCCCCCCTGCCGCATGAATACCTGTACTGTCTTGAACGCTGCCTACCACCTCGCCGCTACAGCTCTTCAGCAAAGACTTTTTCGGTAATCTTCCAAAATTTATCCTGTTTTCGCGCGATAACAAACGAAGGCAAGCGGAAGAGGCGCTGGTATTTGACCACATCTGCTGGCGATCGAAATTCCACTGCCAGCTCAGGCCGCCGCAGATGCGAGCGCAGAAAATTGATATTGAACTTTTTGACCGCCGAAGCGTTGCCAAAAAAATGCGCTTCGCTCACGTACTCCGCATTGAAGTCGTAGTAGCGGATTTCGAGGTAAGAATTTGAATTTTTATCCTGCCGTTCTTCAAACGTGACCTTGTCTGGCGTAAGCACATGGGCATTTTTTGAAAGCTTGGCCTGCTTCAACTTCGCATCTGCGTCGATTAGTTCCGTTTTACACTGCTCACAGGACTTCGCCGTTACGTCGTTCTCGGCCCCGCATTTATGGCAAAGTTTAAAACGAAAGCGAAACCCGCAGGGTATGATCACAAACGTCCGAGGGTCTTGCTTCGCTCCTTGGCACTTTCGTCCGAAGTGCTCGATAATGTCCCCATCGGGATCCACATGGGCCCAAAAGCTATTCTCAAACTCACAAACCGGGCAGGGGATGAGGACAGCGACCGTGTTCTTAGCCGGCCGCTTGTCGTTAATCTCAGGGGCGTAAATGTCATGTCCCATTCCGGTGTAATCCAGTACATAGCAGTCTTTTTTGTCCTCGGAGAGGCGAAGCCCGCGGCCGACGATCTGTTGATAAAGGCTATTGGATTCGGTCGGGCGCAAAATCGCGATCACATCCACATGAGGTGCATCAAACCCGGTTGTGAGCACCGAAACATTCACCAGATATTTGAATTTTCTTTTTTTGAAATCGGCGACGATCGTGTCCCGTTCCGCCATCTCGGTATCACCCACGACCAAGCGTGCATCGCCGGCAGGCAAATAGGTCATGATTTCTTCGGCATGTTTGACCGAGCTACTGAAAATCATCACGCCCCGGCGGTTAAAGCGTTCGGTAATGTCGATGATGTTTTTGATAATAAAAGGGGTCAGCCGCTTCTGGCTCTTCAATATCTCTTCGACCTCAGCCGCCGTGTACATCCGGTCTTTGCCGGTCAGCTCAGAGAAATCATAACAGGTAACGGGAATGTTCACCTTCACGGGAATGGTTAAATATCCATTCTTGATCATGTAAGAAAGCGGCAACTCATAAACGCACTGTTTAAAAAATCGAGCCTTGTTCGTTTTAATTTCTCCCCGCTGTGAGTACTCATAGATCCAGCCCAGACCTAAGCGATACGGAGTCGCCGTAAGGCCCAAAATACATAGGTTCGGATTGCGCTCGCGAAGTTTTTTGACCACCTCTTGATACTGAGTCGCGCTCTCGTCGGCCACGCGATGGCACTCATCGATGACTAACAAAGAAAAGTCGTTAAAAAAGTCATCCGGCGCACGGGCCACCGATTGCACACTGCCGAAGATGGATTTATGTTCGGTATCCTTCTTGCCCAAGCTCGCCGAAAAAATCCCAGCTTCCAGGTCGTAACTGCGGTATTTTTCGTAATTTTGCTCAACCAGCTCTTTGACGTGCGCCAAAATCAACACGCGTCCCTTGGCAATACGGGCGAGTTCGGCAATCACCAGACTCTTGCCCGCGCCAGTCGGCAGAACGACCATCGCAGGTTCTCGCCGTTTCTGGAAATATTTGACGGTGTTGTTCACCGCCTCTTGCTGATATTCCCGCAGTTTGTACATCGGGGACATACTATTGGATTGGGAAAAATTAGAAAGGTTTAAAGCGGCGTCTCAATCTTATAAACATAAGATTTTTTCGGAGGCCCATAGGAGATCGCCACCTCTTGAACGCCTGTATTCACTCCGCCAATTTTAAGCATGGCTCTCTGCGAACGTAGATTTGCGACGCCTACTTGAAAATACGTGGTCTTCACAAATTCAAGAGCATAATTCACCATGAGCTTCTTGAGCTCGCGGTTGTAAAGTCCACCCCAGTACTGGCGAGCTAAAAATGTATACCCAATCAAAACCGACGAATCAGCCTGTGAGTAGTCATAGAAGCGGGACGTTCCGGCGATATGACCGGTTTTACGATCCACAACCGCCATGGCCCCATTGCAAGCCAATGCCTCGGCAAAGAACATCTTGAACACCTCAGGTTTGTAGCGGTCCGGTTGCGGATGCATTTCCCAAATCAGCGGATCGGAGGCGGCTTCTAGCAAGCCGTCATAGTCATCCGGTGTTAAGGGCCTGATTTCGAGAAGTTCACCGGTCAGAGTCGGTTGCAAGTTCATCCTGGCGAATTCTCCGCGAACACTTTCATTTGATCTGCCAATGCCTTCTTGAAAGCTGGCCGGGCTTCGCAGCGTTTGACGTAGCCATCGAGCTGCGGAAAATCGTTCGCCAATATATCCGTGTGGCGCAAAATGCGTAGCACGGAGGTCATCATCAGATCACCGACGGTAAACCGGTTGTCCTCAAGATATTCCCGACCCTTCATCCACGTATCTAATTTCTGCAGGCGATCTTTCAACAACTCGACAACCGCGGGCCTGCGTTCAATTGCCCAAGCTTTGTCGGCGTTAAACAGGTCAATCTGCGTCAGGTTTTGCACATGCTGCTCGATGGAATTGATGGATGCAAAAACCCAAGTGCGGGCACGCTCCCGTCCTGCGGAATCCTGCGGCATCAGAGCAGGAGATTTCTCTGCGATGTGGAGCGCGATCGCGCCACTTTCAAAAAGACACAGGTCGCCATCGTCCAGAACAGGCACTTGTCCGAAGGGCTGGCGCTTTCTGTAGGCCTCGGATTTTTGATCTTCTTGCCCGATTAGATGAACCTCATAGGGCAAACCCGCCTCTTCGAGCGCCCAACGCGGGCGAATGTCGCGGACCATACCCTGCGCGAACGGCGGAACCCAGCGGAATGCGGTTAAGCGAATCATACGTATTCTCCTCTAAAAACGGATCCAGAGACCTAAGTGAACTCTGCCAATTCTTAACATGGACCGCAATCGCCCAGGTGAAAACTAGCTTTTATTTTCGACGATTTCTAAGTATTTTCCAACTGTCGTCAGATTGCCTATTCAGCACGTCAGCAAAAAGGCGATAAGGAGTTGCGGTGACGCATTATAGGCGCTAAAAGTTGGGCACCCTCACTGGCGGTACTGACATTGTCACTGGTCTACTGCGCCTCAAATCCCACGCATGCACCTAGCACGCAGATGAATGTGGAACAGGCGGGCCTAAAAATTTCCCGTATCCTTCACGCAGGCTACGCCTTTGAATGCGACGGCGTACAAATTCTCTTCGATCCCATATTCGAAAATCCTTTCAGCCGCAATTGCCATGCATTCCCGAACGTCGAGTTCGACCGCGAGCAAATTGAAAGCTTAAAGCCCGCCGCGATTTTTATCTCACATCACCACGACGATCATTGTTCGTTCGAGAGCTTGGCGTTCTTAAATAGAAACACCCCGGTCTATCTCTACTGCGCTCATGAAGAACTCTTTGGCTGGATCCGGCAAATGGGTTTTAAGGGCGTTAATCGCTTAAAGCTCGATTCAGCGGTCGAGATCGGCCCCTTCAAGATCACGCCACACAAAGCCTGGGACGACGTCGACGCGATTTTTCAAATTCAAGCCGCGGGGTTGAATGTACTCAACGTCGTCGATGCGCTAATCGACCCGGGCACTATACCTCTTCTCACCAGCCAAGCTCCTTGGGACATGATTTTGTGGCCGTTTCAAACGCTACGCGAGACCGCCGCACTGTCGCCCCGGCGTGCGCTAGCCGCAGCCCAAGAGTTGCCGCCGGAATGGTTTGAAGAACTGAGCGCACTTAACCCCCGGTACATCGTGCCCAGCTCATGCCAATTCATTCACGAGCCTTGGTCTTGGTACAACCATGCGATGTTTCCGATTTCGTACCGGCAATTCAAAGATGAGATGGAACGTGCATTGCCCGGAACCCAAGTGATCCGGCTGAATCCTTCGGTTGCGGTCACATTGAACCGCGAGGATGTCACTGCCCAAGCACCGTTGACATGGGTTCGTGCAATTGGAAATCAAGACGTGGACTACGAATATCAAAATGGAATCAAGGCATCGTCGACGGCCGAAATTTCCCGTCACTTCCCAGCTCTCTCGGACGCGCAGATGGAGGACATCCATGAGTATTGCACCTCCACGATGCTCACGCGCTACCGGTCGCTCGAACCTTCTGGCGAGCCGTACTTTGCAAAGCCGAAAATCTGGTCGCTCACGATTTTCACTGCCGGAAAAGTGGCCTATCAATTCCGCTACCGGCTAACTCTAAAAAATCTGGAGCGGGCCGCGGATTACGAGGGGCCCGTAGGCTGGTCAACTGAAGTCCCAGCCTTCAAGCTGCACGCGGCCTTGTGCAACGGAGAATCTCTGACCTCTATGTACATGCGAATCAACGACATGGTTTTCGATCCAGCCGTCGAGAACGAGATTGGCAGCGCCGACGTCGTGGAAGATCCATTGGTCCGGTGCCTGTTCAGCGGAGTCTTTGGCGCGTACCAAGCGGCGCAGTTACAAAAGCTCGAACGCCGCTAA
>JAYWAE010000113.1:0-2374 GCA_043782715.1 Pseudobdellovibrionaceae bacterium
CAAGGTCTAAAGGGAATTCTCGATGCGACAGGCAAGGGTAAATTAAAAATCGGCATCCGCTGGGCCGGCAGCCCTCAGTTCGAGCATCAGCAGCTGCGCAAATTTCCTCCCAAGACTTTGTTGTCGCTTGCTGGGATTGCGAACGTACAGCTGTATTCGCTGCAAACGGACAATGACTTGGTGACACTTCCCGAAGGCGTAATCGATTTGGACCCTTTGATTCACGACTGGGACGACACCGCGGCGATATTGCAAAACATGGATTTGGTGATCAGCTCCTGCACCAGCGTCGCGCACATGAGCGCCGCGATTGGACGGCCCACGTGGGTCTTAGTACCTGTGTTGCCGTACTATGTCTGGGCGCTGCCGGGATCGGCCTCGCCTTGGTATCAAAGTGTGCGTCTCTTTCGCCAGCCAAGTTTTGGGAGTTGGGATTCGGTCGAAAAGGATCTTCACGAAGCTGTCACGCAACTGGCGCGCCGTTAATCAACCACTCTGTTTGCGAATGGCCGCAGCAAAGTTGCTACCCGCAGATGCTTGGATCCATGAACCGGGAATTTGTACCGGCGAAGAGCGATCGACGAGATCGCTGAGACCCAGCTGTCCGGAGGCATTGTAGCCCCAGCTCCAAAGGGTACCGTCGGTTTTAATCCCCAGAGCGTAAGCATAATCTTTATTGGTGCCATAGTTCTGGTTGACTGTACCTACGGAAATTTTCGACCAGGTGGTGCCCGCAAAAATCTGCGTCGGAACGTGGAGTTCAGTCGGGGCTACGCCCAGCACACCTTTGTAGCCAGAACCCCAGCCCCACAATGTTCCGTCGGCTTTGATGGCCATGCTGGTATTGATTGCGGCCGCCACCCAAGTATGGCTCGAGGTGGAAATTTGAGTCGGCACTTTCTTATTGACGATCGTATTGTCACCAAGCTGGCCATAGGTATTGATTCCCCAAGTCCAGAGTGTGCCGTCTGATTTGATGGCAACGACATGCTCGTCGCCCAGGGCAATCTGCGTCCAACTTCCCGCCACTTGAACGGGCGAAGACTTACTCAGCGTGCTGTTTTGACCCAATTCGCCGCTGGCGCCATAACCCCATATCCAGAGTTCGCCGTTGGTTTTGATCGCCCCAGCAAAATAAGATCCGGTGGCCACAGAAGAATAATTCCCTGCAAGTTGGACAGGCGACGATACGTTGGCGAGGCTACCGGTGCCCAATTCTCCACTCGCACCGCTGCCCCATACCCAAAGAGATTGATCCGTACGGATGCCCGCCATGAACTGATCACCGACTGAAATCATGGACCAGCTACCAGGGACTTGCTGCAGAGTCGAATAGCCCGTCGTCGAGCCCAATCCCAATTGTCCGAACGCATTCGAACCGCATGTCCATAGAGTTTGATTGGCTCGGATTCCAGCTAAACTCATGATCGGTGAGTTGTACGTGGCCGCATCTAAAACGCTTGCACTAAATTGTAACCATTGACCGGGGAGAACGACAGGGCTGGACCGGCCGGTCGAATCGTTGCGGCCCTGGCAGCCCGCCATATTTGCGCCCCAAACGAAACCATTGCTCGGGTGGGTCTGAACGCTGGTGACTTGAGCCGCGGCTCGCTGCGAGTCTATTAAGCCCTGCAAAATATAAAGAGCTGAATCGGTCGCAGTCACTGCGGCGGCGGCGCCAGTCGCTTTTAAAAAGCTGCGTCGACTTTGCTTTTTAGCCATGTGCTGACTTTGCCCCTCTTGGATTTATCTTAGTACCCAGGAACCCAAGAAACAAACACGTCTCCACCTAAAACCATAAATGTGTAGATCGTCATTTTGCCGGTGATAGTAGGACCATGGTCGGGCGGCATGTGCACATTGCCACCGGCGTAGGTGGTGACTCCGTTATCTGAGTAGAGCGTAAACGCGCAGGTGGCCGACGTTGTGCCTTTCACCCCGAACGTATAAGTCCCGCCGTCTTTGAGGCTGTAGAGCGTAAAGGCGCCGCAGCTGTTCGTCGTGTATTTGAGATTGCCGCTTTGGAAATCAAACGGACCCGTGGTGCCACCGGCTCCGGCCGCAGTGGAGATGATCGCGCCCGACACATCTAGAGTCGCGCGCGGAGTAGTCGACCCGATGCCGACATTGCCTAGTTGGTCGATGGTCATCCTCGTGCTGCCGGCGGTCTTAAAGCCGAATGTGAAAGCATCGTTCGCGCCGATGGTTGAGTTGGCGCCGGTTGTATTGCCCCCAAGTAACCATACGCTACCTGAAGTCGCGGCGCTGATGTTTCCCCATTGGCCGTTTTCGTAACCTTCTAGGCGATTGGTTGACGAGTTGTAGCGGATCATACCGTTGACGCCGACAGGCCGATTGGCGATGGTGTCGCGTG
>JAYWAE010000114.1:0-6266 GCA_043782715.1 Pseudobdellovibrionaceae bacterium
GGCCATCGCCCTGGCGCTGATGGTCGATACGAATTTCAACTTCGTTTATCTTTTGCTCACCGCGATCGGCGGGATTGCGGCCGCGCGCGGAGTGTTCTCTTGTACCAAGCGCAATGACATTTACATGGCCGGGATTCGCACGGGTTTGGTGAATGCTTCCGTGCTCGCGGCGGTTACCTTTCTGCAGCCGATGGGTGATAAATCGTTGGGCACGCTGTTGCTGTTTAATTTGCCGCTTGGGTTTGCCTCAGGCGTTTTTGCCTCGCTCATCACGCTGGCGTTAATCCCGATGTTCGAAACGATTTTCAATTACACCACCGACGTCAAATTGCTCGAACTCGCGAGCCTCAACCATCCGGTGATGAAGGACATGATTGTCAAAGCCCCTGGGACCTATCACCATTCGTTGGTGGTGGGCAGCATGTGTGAGGCGGCGGCGGAAGCGATCGGCTGCAATCCTCTGCTGGCCAAGGTGATGGCGTACTACCACGACATAGGCAAGATGGAGCACGCGCAATATTTCATCGAGAATCAGAGGCCCGGGCAGAACGCGCACGATCACATTTCTCCGCACATGAGCAAGACCGTGTTGGTCGCGCACGTCAAAGACGGAGCCGAGATGGGGCACAAACACAAGCTTGGCATCGCCATCATCGACGGCATTCTTCAGCACCATGGCACAACTTTGATCAACTATTTTTTCAACAAGGCTTTGGAAGAGCAAGACGCCGACATCGACAATGTACAAGAGGAAGACTTCCGCTACCCCGGACCCAAGCCGCAGTTCAAAGAGGCCGCACTGTTGATGGTGGCCGATTCGATCGAGGCGGCGGCGCGCTCACTTGACGAGCCGACACCGGGCCGGTTGACGCATTTGGTGAAGACCATCATCCAAAATAAATTTCTCGACGGACAATTGGAGGAGTGCGATCTCACGCTCAGTGACCTGAGTGTGATTGAGGAAACGTACCGCCGCGTGATTTTGGGAATTTACCATCAAAGAATCGACTATCCATCGGCGCCGACTCCGCGTTTGCCGGCGGCACTGCCGCCGACTGCGAATATCGTGAAAAACGTGCGCAAGAAGAGTGTGCGAACCACATGAAACTTTTGCTGGTCAATCAAGCCCACGACCGTGTGCCGGCGGCGTGGCTCAAACGCTGGCTAAAAGGACTTTCGAGCCGCCTGGCAAGGCGCGGGCGCAAGGGTCTTGCGCGTAAAGAGCTAGTCGTGGTGTTCGTCAGCTCCGCTGAGATTCGCCGCTTAAACCGGCTTTATCGGCGCAAAGATTACTCCACCGATATATTGAGTTTCGCGCCCAGTGAGGACGCTGTGGCTGGTGAACTGGTGCTTTGCTTGCCTATTCTGCGCCGCCAAGCGCGCAGAACGGGATTGAGTGAGCGAGGCGAGCTCGGATACATGATCGTACATGGAGTTTTACACCTTCTGGGCTTCGATCATCAGAAGAAGGCGGCTGAAACTGAAATGTTCGAATTACAAGATCAAATTTATGCGGAACTCGAAGAGCGTGTCGGTCTGCGCTAGCCGAAGTGAACGGCCTATGCGGAGAAGAAATTTGACAAGATCGTATAGGATGCTATGAGACGCCATGCCCTCGCCGCGCTACAATGAACTCTATAAGCGAAAAATTCGAGCCTACCGCTGGCTTTACGAATTCACGCGCAGTCAATGCCAAGACTGTTCACGCACCGACTGCGCTTGCAAAGACACGATTTGCAGTCACGTCGAAGTGCAGGCGCGGGCTCAGGGCTTCGCGGCCGCGCACACCGGGCACCGCTTGCGTTTTATCGGCTGCGGCGGCTGTATCGTTCCGCCACATTTGCGCGAAACTTGTACGATTTATCTTTGCGGACCTGCCCTTTCCGCTCCCGGCTTTGAGCGGGCAAGGTATGTGCGGCTCACGCGCTTATGCGCCCAAATTGACGCCAAATTGATGGAACTCGAATAGCCTCCAATTGTACCGGCGTAAAAGTACCGCAATTGGTGAGTCCGCGCCGTAAAAGGGCACCAATTTCCGCCATAGAACCAGTGTACCGCGAGCGGCCTCCATTACAATGGCTTTGCGGCTGGGCCTTCGCGGCACCAGCCTTGCTCCAGACAAAGTTGACCCTAACCTATTTTTTAAACCATTACGGAGTTGCTATATGCTTCGCTCGCTTACCTTGGCCTTGGTGGCCGCCGGTTCACTGGCAAATGCTCAATCTTACGTCTCTCCTAATAATAAAACGGAAACCTGCCGAATTTTAAATCACATCCCCGGCGGTGACTTTTCCAAAAAGGACGTCGAACAAGAGACACTTCTATGCTCGATCAACTTTTACGCCGACAACATCGCGCTCTGCCCGAAGAACAGCAGTACCAGCGCGGCCATCGTGGTGTTCGACATCAGCAAGACCGGCATGACTCCGGATCAGTACGAAGCCACTCAGTGTGAGGCCGGGGCGGGCTCAAAGCTGGCCAAAATGAAAACCACCATGAATCAAGGCAGCAAGAGCCTTTTCGGCACGACGAGCGGCACCACGTCGACTTCGTCGCTGCTGTACTATGAATTCTCACGCTACTTGAGCACTCTGATCGAAATCCCGGTCGCAGTTCAGCGTACCGTTGACAAAGATGTCATGGTCAACCGCGTGGCTAAGAAATCGGCCGGTCAAAGCGCGATGAATCGCGCGGCTTGGAAATGGATCATTGGCGCCGGAGCTAAACCGCAACTCTATACTCCGACGGACGACTTGTTCACCGCCGACCGCCAGCAGTTTTACGGTATCATGCTCAAGGGCAAGGGTGACCGCTACGGCGCCGAAATCAACAGCGCGCGCAAAGCCGCCTGGGGCGCTCCGCAAGTTGCTGAGTTCCAGACTACGCCCGCGTTCAAGGCGCTGAAGACCGCCGTCGCGGTCGACAAGGCCGTCGCCGGCGCTCCATATCCGGCAGAACAGATGGTCTACTGGATGCGCGAGCTCAGCGAAATCGCCGTGCTTGATCAAATTTTCCAGCAACAAGACCGCATTGGTAACGTCGATTTCCAGTTCCAATGGTATTGGATCGACGCCGCCGGCAATGTGACCCATCGCAAGGCCGACACTTCGAATATTGATAAGCCGATGCTGACTCGCGAGGATGCGAAGTCGGTTTTGGTGCCAGACGACATTGCCGCCTTCAAACCGATTCTTCTGCAGCGTTCACTGTTGAATGACAACGACGCCGGTGGCAGCCCGCGCTACGCCCAGTTCGCCAAGCAGGCCGGCATGGTGGCGGGTCTACGTCACTTCAGCGCTGGCCAATATGTCAAATTGCAGGCACTCGCTCAGGATCTGCAGACGAACGGTCCGATCCTCGCGCACCTCAAGTCTGAATACGGCATGGCGGGTAGCCAGCTCAAGATGGTCGTCAACAACACCGTCGAAGTGGCTGGAATCCTCAAGGCCAACTGCAAAGCTGGTAAGCTGCTGTTCGACCTCGACCCGGCGAACTTCTTGAAAAACCACAAAGTCGACGCTCAGGTGATCGACTGCGAAGCTAAACAGTAATCGAAGTTCATGGAGAAATTGAAAATGAAAAACCTGATTGCTTTATTCGCTCTGATCTCAACCGTCGCCCAAGCCGCTCCGATGGAGGGCGTGAGCTTAACCACATTGAACAAACAAGCCGACGTGAAGTATGGCGTGTACAACTACAAGCCTGTCATGCCAGGCGTTCTCTATCGCGGCGGCAGCACCACCTCGACTCCCACCGGCCAACAAGCCCCGCTCAGCTCGAGTTCTCAGCAAGCGCTTTGCAACGACGGCTTCGACGCCGCAGTTTACGCATATCCTGCGGGCTGGTCAGGCGGTGACAAGTCGATCAGATGTGCCAACGGCCAAATGACTTACGTCGACCGCCGCTGGGATCATCCGAATGAAGTGCACGATGTCATGGCCGAGCTGCACAACATCATCGTAGAAGGTAAAGGCGCGATGTACGTGCATTGCTACTATGGCGTGCACGCTTCAGGCTTTCTCGCCACCGTGGCGCTGATGCAGTTCTGCGGTTTGAAAGGCCAAGCGGCCATCGACTACTGGGACAGCAATGTGCCCGCCAAGATTCGCTATCCAAAGGTTCATGACATGATCAACGCCTACAGGGTCGATCCCGCTCTGGCCATCACGCCCGAACAAGCGGCGCGCGTTTGCCCGTCGGTTGCGGCCTACCAGGCTATGCATCAAGTCCTCGGCCGCTAAAGAGATTGCGCAAAAGGAAAGACCTATGAAAAATGCCATGAAAGTCTTGTTCGCGGCTTCGATGTTGACCGGCCTGGTAAGCGCGGGCGCGGTTCACGCTCAAGCCGACAACGACGTGCAAGTTGTCGAGGGCGAAAGCCTCTCGAAATTCATACGCAGCAACACCGCCCACTTTTGGACGTACATGCGCACGGACGCCGATCTCAGCGCCATCAAAGGTCTGCTGAAATTTGAAGGTATCGGCGCCGGAGACCCACACATGGGCAACTTCGCTCCGATTCCCGTCTTAAAGGGCGGCAAAAATAGAATGGCGTTTCTCGATGTGGATTTCGATGACGCCGGCCAAGCGCCGCTTATTCTCGACTTTGTCCGCTACATGGTGGCGGTGAAAGCCGATTTCCCCGATATCAAAAAAAAGGATCTGGAAGAAGCTTACCTCCGTGGCCTCGCCGGCAAGACAGTCGAGGCTCCCAAGCCGTTACAGAAATTTTTGGATCTCTCGTGGGACGAGTATCAGGCTGAGGCTGCCGATTACACCGAAAAGAAGACCAAGGGCGATGGATTCAAGCTCAAGCCCGGTGAGATCGAAAGCTACAGCGCCGAGATCAAGCGCTCTTCGATCGAAGAGCTGTTTAAGGGCAGGGGAGAAAAGGTCGTCGACATTGCCACCCGGCCCGAGGCCGTCGGCGGCAGCGCCGGTAGCACGCGCATCTGGATTTTGGCGGACACGACGGAAGGCCGCCGCATCATGGAGCTGAAAGAATATGCACCGAGCGCAATCGGCAACTACCAAAAGCAGGACGATCCAGGAACGTGGGTCAAAGCCGTGCGTGCCGCTTTCTGGCCAGGCTACGCCGCCGACACCTATGATTTAGTCCGTGTCGAAGGCAAGTTTTTCTGGTTGCGCCAGAAGCAAGTCTCACTGATTGATGTTCCGCGCAGCAGCCAAAAAGCCCGTAAGCTCGCCTATGCCGAGGGCTTGGCGATCTACGACGCCAACTTACTCGGATTGGCCCACGGCCGCCAAGAGGGCGGCGCAGATTATCTGGCGGCCCTCGAAGCCAAAGGTAAGGACATGCACAAGAGTCTCGGGAAGATCGTGAACGATTACATGGACGCAGCGAACGCCGCGTTCTCCAGCAAAAATTGCGAATCAGCGCTAGACCGCAAGAAAGGGCGTAGGTAATAATAGCGCTTCATCCTCGAGGAGCGTCATATGTCCTTAGTTACGGAAAGTTCCGAGATCAAATCGCAGCTGATCAAACTGCGCGATAAAACCGCCGAGCTGCGGAGGTATCTTTGACATCGACGTCAAATCGAAGCGCCTGCAGCAGCTAGAAGAAAAAGCCCAAGACCCAACCGCCTGGAACAATCACCAGGAGATGCAGAAGATCAACCAGGAGAAAGTTTTCCTCGAGCGCGCGCTCGCGGATTACAATGAACTCAACCAAAAGGTGGAAGACGGTCTGGTGTTGCTCGAGATGGCGCTCGACGCGCAAGACGAAAACTCGTTTCTCGAAGTGAAGAACGACCTGCAATCGATTCGCGCCCGCCTCGACGATCTCGAACTCAAGAGCCTGCTCAACGGCGAGACCGATGCCAATAATGCCTTTCTCTCGATCCACGCCGGCGCCGGCGGCACCGAGTCTCAAGACTGGGCCGCGATGCTCCTGCGCATGTACACGCGCTGGGGTGAGAAACAGGGTTACAAAGTGGACGTGCTCAGCCTGAATGACGGCGAAGAGGCGGGAATCAAATCGGCGTCGTTGCACATTCAGGGCGCTTTCGCTTACGGCTATTTAAAAGCGGAACAGGGCGTGCACCGGCTGGTGCGCATCTCGCCCTTCGACTCGAACGCCCGCCGCCACACCAGCTTCGCTTCGGTGAACGCCACGCCCGAGATCGACGACGCCATCGTCATCGAGATCAAAGACGAAGACGTGCGCGTCGACACCTACCGCTCGAGCGGTGCCGGTGGACAGCACGTCAATAAAACGGACTCCGCCATTCGCATCACCCATATTC
>JAYWAE010000115.1:0-6266 GCA_043782715.1 Pseudobdellovibrionaceae bacterium
TCAGTCTTTTGGTCATAGTCTATTTTTTCTGTCTAGTTCCTTTATCTCTCGTGATGGCGCTTAGATCACAACGAGCTGTGGGACGAAAGCAATGTGAGCCCGTGTCTGCCAACTATTTCGAGAGGCCCTATTAGTGAAAGACCTTTTTATTGATTTTTTTGGATATCTTAAGACCCATAAGCGCTACTGGTTGGCTCCAATCGTTCTCACACTTTTAATCTTATCGGCCCTTGTTTTTGTCGCCCAGGTGACGGTAGTCACGGCGATGTACACAATTTTTTGATCTGAGGTGCATTGGTAATGCGTCACATATTGACCCCTAAAGTTAACTGACAAAAAGTGCAGCTCATTGTGGAAGCAAACTCGATCCTTTCAGACCTTAAAGTGAACCAGGTTGATGCGACAGACTTAAGCGGTCTAGAGCCATTTTGTCGACGCGCTCGGGATCTAGGATACCACAACAATTCTTCGCTCAGCGCACTTAAGGTCAATCAGATTGCTGAGGGCCGTTTGGCTTATTGGACTTTGCATCAAGCTGATCAAGTGGTGGGGATTTCGGGTTGCCAGGCTTTGCCTGAGCTTTCTTCGGATTGCTACCGCATTCTGTTTCGCGCCTGTATGTTACCTGAGATCAAGTTCAGTCAGGGCTTGTCGCGATCGGCGATTTCGTCTTCACCGTTATGGCAATTGATTGTGCCACTCCAAATTCAATGGGCCCAACGATTTGGCGGAAAGCGCTTGGTTGTGTCCGTTAACCGCTCGGATGACGACGCTGAACTACCGATGAAAATGTCGAAAGTCGGTCGGGTCATGAAATCCATGAAACGAATGGGTTATGTCCGCCTATGGAAAGAAAATGAACTTCTATACGGTGCCAATCAAGATATTTATGAGCTGAATCTGAACTGTTACAATTCAGAGCTCCGTCGCATCAATCAATCTCTAAACTCGATTTATTGAGGAGGGCAATGAAGAATTTGCTTTTTGCCTCGCTCAAATTGCCCAAAATTGACAGGGCTGAAGCGCTCAATCATCTTTCAAAGTTACCTTCAGGCCGATGGTTCTATGATTCTTATCGAACGACCTGGGTGTTACCCTTGCGCAATCAGACGGGGGGCCGCACATTTGAGGAAACAAGAAATGTATACAAGGATCAGCCGTATCAATGGACTGGGCTTGAGCCTGAAGGGATTCGCGACTATTTCGAAAAATTTGTGTTTCCGTGGTCAGGTTCACGCTGTCGAATCACAATTTTGCGTACACCACCGGGTCAGGCCATCCGAGAGCATATCGACTGTTCTCAAAGCCGTATTGGCTCTATGCAGCACAAGTTTAGAATCGTATTGCAGGGTTCAACGAGCAGCCTGTACTTCTGTGTGAAGTCGGGCCGGCTTTTTGCTCCAGAAACGGAGCAACCGTTTCTGATTGATGGGAGCTGGCCTCATGGTATGGTCAACGACCAATTGGGGTGCGATAAGATCACTGTTTGCATGGGCGCTCCTTGGACATTCAGTGAGTCTTATCCTGAATTTGAGACCTTTTTAGACAGGGAATCGTTCGAGCCTCCGGCCTCCCTCAAGAAGTATTTCGAAGGAACTTGGGTTTGATGGAGTGGCATTGAGTAAGAAGAAAGTTTTTATTACTGGCATCGCTGGATTTATCGGCGGTCAGCTTGCCCGGCGACTGATCCTGAATGGCTATGAAGTGGCCGGCTGTGATGATTTTTCTAGTGGCTTCAAGGACAACGTTCCCCCGGGTGTGCAATTTATTGAATGCGATGTTCGTGACTTAGCTCATATGCGATCTGCTCTTAAAGACACGGACGTTGCATTTCATGCGGCTGCGCTTGCCCATGATGGCTTAAGTTTCTTTAGTCCGCATGAAATCGCGTCTAATATTTTCGCCGCCACAACGAGCCTGGTTTCTGCAGTTGTGGCAAATAGAGTCCGCCGTCTTGTTTTTTGCTCTTCAATGGCACGTTATGGACATGGGCAAAGCCCTTTTCTCGAGTCACAAATGCCAGCGCCAACCTCTCCTTATGGCATTGCCAAAGTGGCAAGCGAAGAAGTTATAAAGAGTATGGCGGATGTACATGGATTTGAATGGGTCATCTGCGTACCCCACAATGTGATTGGCGTAGGACAGACCTATGACGATCCTTTTCGCAATGTCGCGGCCGCGATGATCAATCGTGTTTTGCAAGGGCGTCCACCGATTATTTTCGGAGATGGTGAACACCGCCGCAGCTTTAGTCCGGTCCAAGATATTCTAGGCGTACTGGAGCAACTTATCAATTCACCCAAAGCAATTGGGCAAATTGTAAATGTTGGTCCAGACAATGAATGCATTTCGATGAATCAGCTGAGCGCGAGGATTCTAAGTTTGACGAATCGTGACTTGCGGCCCATTTATCTTCCGCCTCGGCCGCAGGAAGTTCAAGAGGCCAACTGTTCGGCCAATAAGGCGCGCGAACTTTTTAATTATCGGCCAGAAATTTCATTGGAAGAATCACTCAAAGAAATGATTGAGTGGGTTGCAAAGCGAGGAGTGCGTGCTTTTGACTATCGACGGTCTGTTGAGATTGAAAACTCCCTAACACCAAAGGTTTGGCTAGATGCAAATATTTAGAGGTTTTTCTGAAATGTGCAGATTCATACTATTGACCGTGATTTTAGTCGCAGGTGAGTCGGGATTTCCTGCACAGTCTAGAGATGAAGCCCGCAACAAGGGGTTCGAGCAAATCCAGCAAGAGGCGGATCCAAAGAATAAAATGAAATTGATCGACAACATGTTTTCACGCTGGTCAGCAAGTGGCTTTGAAAATGTAGAGCCTGCTTCGGTCTCAAAATTGGCTCAAATTCGCTCGACAACGTGCTCAGCTTCGGCGGTCGACTGCAGTTCGCAAAACTCATGGGTTCGATTTGCCTGTACCCCTGCAGCGAGAACTGACGCTGACAAAATGAAAATCTGGCTCGGGAGAATTGATCCGGTGATGAATCAGAAGATGGCCTCGGCCTTGATCTCTGAGATCGACCGGTGTTACAAAATTTCTGGGGCGCCATTTCCCGAACTGGCATTGTTAGTTTTGCATAAGGCCAATCAGAAAAACTGGTCAGCTCAGGTTCAGTCATCCATGAATTACTTGAAAAAAATTGAGGCGTCTGAAAAATTGGACGGCGCGGGTCTTGATCTAATCAGGGATGTGGTCACGCAAGCAGAAACTCCGCAAAGCCAAAGAGAAGGCCTCGCTTCAGTGTTGGCCCATTTTCTCAATAGAAAAAAAATAGACCATGAACTACGCGATCGCGTGCTCTCTACGGTCATGTACGTGGACATGTTCCTTTTAAATAATCCACAGGACGTTGTTGGCATCTTTGAGCAATTTTCTAAAGAGCACGATTCAATGTCGACGCCGAATCTCCAGCAGCTGATAGAGCTTTATTGCTTTGCTCAACGATCTTCCTTAAAGACTGAAAAGTGTGAAGCCGAAATTGAGAATCTTCGAAAATCCAGAAAAGATGTCGCGGCTAACTGGATAGATATGCAGAATCTACAAATTAAACTAGATGAGTTAGATCTCGAGGGTGCCGCGGCGATCTTAAACCAGAATGGTATGGGCTCGGCTATAGCGCAGACGGCCGTTGCTCCCAAGGAGCCCTGGATGTTGTTACAGGCTAGCCGGGTCTATCGAAGAAGAGGTGATGTAGCCCTTGCAAGTAAATATTTGGAATTGTTCTTAGCAAAATCCCGGATGAATCAGGCTGCCGAAACGGCCTACAATCTAGAGAAAGCTCATCTCGAACGACTGCAGGGGCACCTGGAGAGTTCGACCCAACTTCTGAAATTGGCGCAAACTGGAAACCTAAAGCAGGTGGCCTCGGTCAATTCGTTTTTGGGAGTTGTGATCAACTTGGATCTCTACATCAACGCCGTTCTCGCGGGTAACAAAGAGATTCAGGCGTCCCTTGCCATGCAGATTTCTCAAGGTCTAAAGGGCAAAGCGAATAAAAAGCTTTTTATGCTCATTTTGGATCAAGCAGGCAAGCTGCGCTCGGAAACCTATCCTCCCGCTCCGCTTAAGCATGGGGATCTTGCGGAACTAAATGAAATTCGGCAGGAATATAGTAAAACGAAATGATTGAGTTTCGCCGTTCATTTGAACTTCTCATAGACGGACAGATGTTCGAAGAATCTCAGTGGCGTACAACGGCGCGGCAGTTCGAGGAAGTCTTAAGACTAAGAAGCAGTCACAGTCGCATAACTCATTTAGTCTTGCAATCGAGCAGAG
Source organism: Pseudobdellovibrionaceae bacterium (assembly GCA_043782715.1). Lineage (GTDB taxonomy): Bacteria > Bdellovibrionota > Bdellovibrionia > Bdellovibrionales > UBA1609 > JALHOQ01. Next base: position 4,289 of record JAYWAE010000115.1, read on the forward strand.
TGCAGGACCACCTCGTGGCCTTTGAATTGTGCCTGGAAAACGAGATCTGCTTTTGCCCAATGCTTGTCGATCGCGATGAAGAGTCTATTGCCGGCTGGATGGTTGTAACCCGTCAACTCAATGGAGCCTTAACGGTCCGGCAAGATTCTGAAGTGGCTACTCCGGTTCGCAAAGCAGCATTGGCAGTGCGCACCTCGGGTACAAGCTCGTCCCCTCGCTTCGCATGGTTGACGGTAGGCGAGATCTTGGAATGCGCACTAGAGAATATTAGTTTACAAAAAATTTCAACAGAATCGCAGGTTCAGTGCTCACTCAAAATTGACCATGTCGGGGCGCTATTGACCCAAATTTTGCCGGCAAGAATAGTCGGGGCAAAGCTGCATTTTAATAGTGAAAGCAATGTATTCTCCCTTTGCCGCACGCTCGCAAATCCCCGGATTTCCCACTATCATTTGACACCTTACATGCTCGATCTAATCGAACGGGCCACACCTGACATTCGGGCAGAAAACCCGAATGCTGTTTTGGTAGTTGGCAGCTCTCGAATCTCTCGCGCCAATATCAACTTCATCTTCCAAATGGGCTTCAAATATTTTCTGCATTTTTACGGGCTCTCAGAGTCTCCACCGCCAGTTCTTTGGAGTCTGGTGGACCGTGAGGATCCTCATCGTGATTTTCATTTTTCTAAACCTGGGCTAGCGATCGCTTGGACTTCGAAGGGGGAGATTTTGCTGCACAAAACAGCTCCATCCGAGTCCTCGGTGATTCGAACGGGAGACCTCGGCAAACGGATAGGCTGTCGCCATCGAGTTTTTGGTAGAGCACGAGGAAAAGAAAGCGGCTCAGAGGTTCACGTCTCTGAGATTGAATTTGCCCTAATGGACCTTCCATTTGTGCGAGAAGCTCAAGGCATTCGCTTGCGGGACTCTGAAAGCGTGCAATTTTTGATTGAATCATTCCAGCTGCTCGAGGGAAGGCATCTGGATGCGATTTACTCATTGCTGCCGGCCAATTCAGGTCTAGCCTTAGCAAGACTGAAGCGTAACAAAATGGGAAAAGTCAATGTTCAGGACCTCGCCCACGGTCCATTTTAGGCCGTCTAGAAATGGCACAACCACGGTATTCTATTGATGCCGATACGCATCGGCACTACCCTAAAGATGGGGGGGGGGAATATGAATTCATTAATCGATCCTGGCAAAATCAATCGTCGAGCTTTTATTAGGTATCTTTCTCTTCTCGCAATTCCTGGCGTGATCGGAACGCGCCTGGGGTCATTGTATTCATTTGATTCAGGGCTCTATCTTTTTCAAATGAAGTACACATTGCCAGCGGGTATGAACGAGGATCAGTTTGTTCGTGAGCAATACAGAACTCACCATATTAGCAAAATCGAACAACTGGATAGACGCTTCATGAATGAAAAAGCTTTAGTTGGCTTCAAATATGTCGTTGAGCCGGGGCTAGTCACTTGGACCTATGTTTTTCGACGTAAAATAGATTTTATAGCGTGGGATAAAGAATTTCATATGACCTGCATTAACGATCGAGCGGCTATTCATCAGTTTTCCAACCGAGTCGCGGTGCGAAGGCATCTTTCGAACGTTGAATTTCAATTGATAGATGGGCTCAGGACCCATCTTGGATAGGCCTCTCCCCAAGGCTCTTCAGGTGCAACCTTGCGATCGCCAATGGAATTTTTTTCTACTTAACCTAAAACATCAGACCCTGCGAAATTGTTGCCTGACGCCTGCAATACCTCTACGCTCGCGTGACGTTGAGACTTTAGGTCAGAATGTATTTGTTAATCATCCGGATTTAGTTTCTAGGCGAAAAGAAATGCTCGACGGAAAGAGGATAGAGGCCTGCCGCTCATGCTGGAGCCTTGAAGATGCAGGTGTCAAAAGCCCACGCTTAAGCGCAAGGCGAATCGCTTACCCAAATTTCATAAAGCTTTATAGTCAAGAATCTAATCCTC
>JAYWAE010000116.1:0-6264 GCA_043782715.1 Pseudobdellovibrionaceae bacterium
GGAGAAGGACGGCGTCAAAGCGCTGTACTTGGGCGAGCAGGCGGGCGCCTCGCTCGAAAACTTTCCGCGCCTGGTGCTCAAAAAATTCACCCAGCTGCATGGCGATACGCCTTTCCACTTGGTGCACAGCCTCGACAGCACGGGCTTCGAAATCGGCTTGCGGCGCAAGGAACTTGGCGTAGCCGTGGTCTACGATGTCGAAGCCACGCACATGTCGCAAATATATTCCATTCTCGGAATGTCGCAGGAGACTCTGGGCAGCTTGATCAAGACGAGCTTGTCCGTAGCCTACAATTTTATCCGCAGTTACTGGCGCCACGACCGTCCGCTGCTCAAAACTGCGGATGCCGTGTTCGTGCACAGTCCTCAGCAGCGCATGATTCTGGAGCGCTACTACGTGTATCCGGATCGGCGTATTTTTACGGTGCCGTTCGGCCTTGAAGTCGAAGATCTCTCGCCCCGCGAGCGCTCCACGGAGCTGATGAAAAAAATCAACTTGCCGGCAAACGCGCAGACCGTGGTTACCGTTACCGACATGACCGAATTCGGCGAGATGCGGAACCTACTTTGGGCCTTTGAACGCGTGGCGATTAAAAAACCGACGGCGCGCTTGATCGTAGTCGGTACCGGGCCGCTCAAAAAAGAAATCGAGTTCGAAATGCTGCAACTGGCGCTCGGCGGCCGCGTCACGTTTGTCGGTGACGTCCCCTCCAGCCAGCTCACCGACTACATCGCCCTGGCCGATATTTTCGTGAACCTAAGCGCGCGCTCGAGCGGCATCGAACAAAGCCTTTTGGAAGCCATGGCACAAAGAAAGGTCATCGTCGGCAGCGAAGTCAGCCCGTTGGCCAATGTGGTGGAGGATGGGGTCGACGGCTTTCTGATTCGTCCGGCCGATACCTTCACTTTGAGCGAACTTCTACTGCAGGTGTTTAACGGCCAGGTTCCGGCGGCCCATATGGGTGAGCAGGCGCGGCGGAAGGTTTTAAGCATGTTCGACAGCCAAAACATGCTGGCACAAACGCTTTTGGCCTACGGCCAGGCCCAACAACGCTTTGCCACGGCGCATAGACCCCTGTTTTCTCTGGCAAGGCCCCTACGTTCTCAATAGAATTTAACTAATTTCAATAGCTTGGGGCAGCCATGACTAAAGCCGATTTGATCAATCTCATTGCCGAAAAGGCCAACATCACGCGCGTGAAGGCCGAGACCGTGGTCAACACGATCTTCGACTCCATGGTGGAAGCTCTGATGAGAAACGACCGGATCGAAATTCGCGGCTTCGGCTCATTTGTGAATCGCGATTACGGCGCCTACAAAGGCCGCAACCCGCGCACCGGCGAAGTCATTGAAGTGAATGAGAAAAAACTGCCCTTTTTCAAAGTCGGCAAAGAACTCAAAGAAGACATCAACAACGGTGGATCTAAGAAATAGAGTCTGCGAGCCATGCGCGCGTTTACCACTCTCCTTTTAATATCTGCAGTTTTCACTTCACCAGGACTCAGCGCCAAGCGAGTCGTTCCCAATATAATCAAAGACATTCAAGTGGATGGACGCATCTACAGCCAAAAATTCACGCGCTCGAAGACCGGTTGTAAAATCGAGGTCTCCGCCCACGACGTGAAGAGCGGCAAAGAGCTTTGGCGGCGTAAGATTCTCGAAAAGATTTTCGACCAGCACCAGGAAACGGAAGTGCAGGAGGTCTATCTGAGCAAGCTTCTCCTCAAAGAGGGATTGCTCAAAGCCGTCGACGAAGACGGCGGCGTGTATATGCTCGATCCCACGACTGGAAAATTGCGCAAATAGCGGGCTACTTGCGGCGGCGAGTTTGAACCGGCGCCGCCGTGGCGAATAGCTTCAATTCGCGTATCTCATCTACGCCCCGGCAGGCCATATAGAGGCGTTCCATACCAAGTGCTATGCCGCCGCTCGGGGGCATTCCGGCCTCGAGTGCGTGAATGAGTGAGGGGTCCACCGCCAAGGTCGAGGTGCCGAGACGCTTGCGCTCTTCAATATCGTTTTGCCAGCGCTTTTTCTGTTCGAGCGGATCGTTGACCTCGTTGAAAGCGTTGGCGATCTCCAGGCCTTCCCAATAAAATTCGCAGCGATCCGCCCAACCTTCAGCGGTCAGTTTCGCGAGTGCGGCCATGGACGGCGGAAAATCGCGAACGACCAACGGGCCCATCTCACGCATGCGCGGTTCGATGTGTTCGATCAAGAGACGGTGAAAGAGATCGGCGAAGCTGTCATCGGGCAAGCTGTGCAAGCTGAGCCGGCGCGCCACTCCTTGCAGATCCTCGACCGTGGCCTCAGGTTTCAGTTCAAAGTCGAGCACCTCGTGGAAGAGCTTGCGAAAAGTAGTCACCGCAACCGGCGCGCTCTGGCGCATGAAGCCGTTCGTGTCGAGATGTTCGAGCAGCGCTTTGAGATCGGCGATGATCATCTCGAGATCCGCAAAACCGCGGTACCATTCGAGCATGGTGAATTCAGGTTCGTGGTGGGCCGAGAGTTCGCCTTTGCGAAAGCAGGATTTGATTTCAAAAATATCGGTCCAACCGCGCGCCAGTGCTTTTTTGAGATGAATTTCAGGACTGGTCGGCAAATAGGTTCGGCCGACGGAAAATGGTTCCAAACTGGGTTCCATTCCGGGGCACGGCACGAGAGTGGGTGTGAAGACTTCATTGCAGCCGCGGCTGATAAAAAACTGTCGAACGGCGTTCACGAATTTGGCGAATTCTGCCGCGTGCAGACGCGGTGCCTGCAGCCATTCACGCTCGCTGTACACCACTCGCTCCGCTTCCGAGCAGTGCGCGGTTTCACCGTCAAATCCGGTGACCTGCACGAGCACCTGATCGCCGCTGCGAAAGTCTTGGAACATATCCGCCTTGCCTTCTAGAGCAATCGCTCCTTGAGCATCGCGCAGAAAATTATAGCCCTCGAGTTGCATGAACTCTCCGCCCAATCGGAAGGGCGGCCGCGGCTGAGAATGGCGGAAACGCGCGAGTGTAAAAAGCATATGACGCAAGACGCTAGCAGGCTCTTTCTCCTCTGTCAAAACGGGGGTTTCGCTCCTTGTCTTTTAACGCGCACGGGTCTACAAATATGCATCCCAAAGAAAGGACCTATAACCATGAACACGCAAGTGAACTGGAAGAAAATCCGCTCAGAATTTCAACGCCTCGCCGATGTCGATAAGCTCAAGTCGGAAGTGCAGCGGATTGGTTCGGAAATCCGTAAATTCGATTTCCATTCCGTACTCAGCCCGTCGGCCGCCACCAAGGTCAAAACTTTTGAAAAGCGTTACGCCGAATTGATGCGCACGATCCACCAGGCGCAACGCCAAATGGATCGCGAATTCAACCGCATCATGCGCCAGATCAAAGGCCACCGCAGCGACGTCACCAAAGTAGTCGCCCAGCAAAAGAGCAAGCTCGAGAAAGTCTCGCGCGATATGCAGAAGCGTTTCACCAAGAAGGCCGCTGGCCCCGTGCGTACGGCCGGCACTCCTTCGCGTAAAAAAACGACGCGCAAAAAGGCCCGCAAGGCTTAATGTCCGCCTGGACCAACAGACTGCAGATTCGACCCGTTCGCAAGTCGGCTTCCCGGTAAACGCGGAAGCCGCTTTTTATTTTGGAGCTTTTATGAAGCCAGACCAAGCCAACTCATTCGTACCCCGCCACATCGGCCCCGACAGCGCCGCCACCGCCGCGATGCTCAAGACACTCGGTTTGAAGTCGATGGATGAACTTCTCGACAAGACTTTGCCCGCTGCCATTCGCTGGAATCAGGGGCTCGATCTGCCCGAGGGCTTGAGTGAACAAAAATTGTTGGAGACCGCTTGGGGACTGGCGACGCAGAACCAAGTGTTCCGCTCATTCCTCGGCCAAGGTTACTACGACACCATCACGCCGCCCGTAATCTTGCGCAATATCCTGGAAAGCCCCGGCTGGTACACGGCCTACACGCCCTATCAAGCTGAGATCTCGCAGGGCCGCATGGAAGCGTTGCTGAATTTTCAAACCATGGTGATCGACCTGACCGGTTTGCCGATTGCCAACGCTTCGCTGCTCGACGAAGGCACCGCCGCCGCCGAAGGCATGCACCTCGCACTGGCCGCGAGCAAAAACAAAACTGCACGCAAGCTGTTTGTTAGCCAAGACGTTTTCCCGCAAACTTTGGAAGTCATCCGCACGCGCGCGCTGCCGCTCGGGGTGGAAGTCGTCACCGGTGATGAGTTCACTTTCAAACCCGGGCCGGAATATTTCGCGGCCGTCATGCAGTACCCAAATGCCCGAGGCGAAGTGAAAGACATTCAGCCGGTGTTAAAGGCGTGCTCGTCCGCCCAGGTGATGACAATTGTCGCCTCGGATTTGCTCGCGCTGTGCGCGCTTAAGCCTCCAGGCGAGATGGGTGCCGACATGGTGGTTGGTACCAGCCAACGCTTCGGCGTGCCGTTCGGATTCGGCGGCCCCCACGCGGCATTCTTTTCGACCCGTGAAGAGTTCAAACGGTTGATTCCCGGCCGTATCATTGGCGTAACCAAAGATTCACATGACCGGCCCGCACTGCGCTTGGCTTTGCAAACGCGCGAGCAACACATCCGCCGCGAAAAGGCGACGAGCAACATTTGCACCGCGCAGGTTCTGCTCGCGGTGATGGCGTCGATGTACGCCGTCTATCATGGCCCGCAGGGTTTAGCGGCAATCGCGGCCCGCGTGCATGGTTTGACCCGCGCGCTCGGCGCCGGTTTGAAAAAACTCGGCTTCACTTTGGCGAGCGAAAATGTTTTCGACACTTTGCAGGTGGCCGTCACTGGAGCTGCGCGCGCCGAAATCATCAAACGTTCCCAGACTGCACGGATGAACTTTTGGACGCGTGACGAGCAGAGCCTAACGATTTCGCTCGATGAAACAGTCATGGCTGAAGAGATTGAAAATATATTGGCGGTGTTTAGCGGCGGCAAAGGGATTTCGCTCGACGAGATTTTCAAATCTTCGACGCTGCAAATTCCCGAGAGCTTGCGCCGGACTTCCAAGTACCTCACGCATCCGACCTTCAACCGCTTCCACTCGGAAACGGAAATGTTACGTTACATCAATCGTCTGCAAGCCAAAGATCTATCGCTGGCGCATTCGATGATTCCGCTCGGGTCGTGCACCATGAAGCTCAATGCCACGGCCGAAATGATCCCCATCACCTGGCCTCAGTTCTGCCGCATTCATCCGTTCGCGCCGCTTGATCAAGCCAAAGGATTTTTGACTCTGATCCACCAGCTCGAAGGCTGGCTCGCGGAAATCACCGGTTATGCGCAGGTGAGTGTGCAGCCCAACGCCGGTTCACAGGGTGAGTACGCCGGGTTGCTGGTGATTCGGGAATATTTGAAATCCAAGGGCCAAGCCCAACGCAATATTTGTCTGATTCCCTCGAGTGCGCATGGCACCAATCCGGCGAGCGCGGTGATGGCGGGCTTCAAAGTCGTGGTCACGGCCTGCGACGAGTTGGGCAACATCGACTTGCCCGACCTGCGCGCGAAAATCGAAGCGCACAAAGAAAATCTGGGCGCGCTGATGGCGACCTACCCGTCGACTCACGGCGTGTTCGAAGAGACCTTTCCGGAAATTTGCGACATGATTCACAAGGCCGGCGGCCAAGTCTATATGGACGGCGCCAATATGAACGCGCTGGTCGGTGTTTGCAAACCCGGCAAGATCGGCGCCGATGTCAGCCACTTGAATTTGCACAAAACATTTTGTATTCCGCACGGCGGCGGTGGGCCGGGCGTGGGCCCGATCGGCGTCGGCGAACACCTTAAAGGCTTTTTGCCCAAGCATTCTCTGGTGCCCGAGGCCGGACCGAAGAAAGGCATTACTTCGACGACTTCGGCTCCGTGGGGCAGCGCCGGTATTTTGCCGATCTCATGGGCCTACATCGCGATGATGGGCCGTGACGGTTTGAAACAGGCCACGCAGACCGCGATCCTGAACGCCAATTACATCGCCAAGCGCTTGGCCCCGCACTACGCGACTCTCTATACCGGTAAGAGCGGCTTCGTGGCTCACGAGTGCATTATCGACTCGCGGCCGTTCAAGGCTTCAGCCGACGTCGGAGTCGATGACATCGCCAAGCGCTTGATGGACTACGGCTTTCATGCGCCGACCATGTCGTGGCCGGTGACGGGCACGCTGATGATCGAGCCGACCGAGAGCGAGAGCAAAGAGGAGCTGGATCGTTTTGTCGAGGCCATGATCAGTATTCGCGCCGAGA
>JAYWAE010000117.1:0-6246 GCA_043782715.1 Pseudobdellovibrionaceae bacterium
GCATTGAACCCGCTGGCCGTTTTGCTGAGGCGCCCGCCGCCGCCGTAGGTTTGTCCAAGATAGTCGCTATAAACATCGCTCGACACCGTAACAACGCCGCCGCGCGGGCCGGTGATGGTCTGATTGTAGGTGCGATCAACTGTGTCGCCGGTACTGCTCAACACGCAGCTCGCTTGCGAATAGGTCAGGCGCACATAACCGTTCATCACGGCATTTGAAGCTCCCACCTGGCAGTTCACATGATCGGCTTCGCGCACGCCGGCGTTGCAGCTGGCAAAGAGCGCGCGACCACAAGTGTTGTCGGCTTCGGCCCGGGGCAAAATGAGATTTTGAATCGCCGCGTACATTTCTTCGGTCTTGGAGGATTGAACCATGGCGAAGCTCTCTCCAGCTTGCTCATCGCTCATGCCACTGACCACTCCGACGCCGGATTCGACCACTGCCTCTTCGGCTATATTATCGGCAGTCGTTTGACTTTGATTTTTCGCGCAAGCAGCCAACGTGCAGATAAAGAATACCAGCAATGTCTTTTTCATGGGGCCTCCTAGGCTCGTTGTAATGGAAACACGGCCAGGAGGACAAAAGTTACGGCGCGCAAAAAATAACCTGTCTCAACTTGAGACGTTTACCATTCGGCGTCTTGGCTTGCGCAAATCCGCTCGCGAGCACGAGGCCCGCGAGTAGAAAAGAGCGTGCTAGTGCTGTTGTTTTTTACCGTGATGTTTTTTGTGGCCCTTTTTATGGCCTTTGTGCGGCTTGGGGGCCGGTGCATCTTGCGTGATACCTTTGGACGGTGCAGGTGCTGGCGTGGTGGGCGTTTCTTGCGCGAAGGCAGAGATCGAACCGGCCAGCAGCAGTGAACAGATGAGTTTCATTTGGAGCTCCTTTGCTATCATTAGCGTAAATACTTTATGAAAAAATCCAAGGCATATCCGAACTCACGGACCTGATTGTCACGCTTGGCGGCACCATGGCCCTCATCGGGGAATATCACAAGCTGCGACGGGACTTTATGTTTGACTAAGATTTCGTGCATTTGGATGGCTTCGCCCGCCGGAACGCGCGGATCATTTAGCCCCTGCAGAAAAAACATCGGCGCCTTCACCTGATCGACATAGGTGATCGGTGACAACTTTTTGAGCGCCTCGGCGTCCTTTTCGGGGTCGCCGTACTCACTCACCCGCAGAATGCGGCGGTAAGGAGCGGTATTGAGCAAAAAGGTCCGCAGATTGCTCATGCCGACCACCGAAAACCCGGCGTCATAGCTGCCGGCGAACATGCTCATCGCCACCTGGGTGGAGTACCCGCCGTAGCTGCCGCCGAATACGCCGACTTTAGGAACTTGGCCGTTCTTACTCCAGGTTTTTTTAACATAAGCCGCGCAATCACGAATGTCGGTAATCACATCCAACCGCTTGGGTCCGTTGTCGGAGTTCAGCCACGATTTGCCGTAACCCTCGCTGCCGCGCACGTTCGGCTCGACAAAGACAAAGCCTGCCTCAATGAACATTTGATCCACCGGGTTAAAACCGGGAACGCTCTGCCCTTCGGGGCCGCCGTGAAAGTGCACGATGACCGGGCAGACCTCGGTGGCGCACTTGGGCGGCCGGCGTACGAACATCGGGATTTTTACGCCGTCGGCTGCTGTGTAGTACTCGAGGGTGGCGCGCGGAAACGTGCTCAGATCCACTTCCGGCGAACTTGGCGTGATCCAGCGCGTGAGCTTTTTGGTCTCCCAATCGTAAACGTAATTGGAGCGCGGCAGCTGCGCACTTTCGACCGCGATGGTGAGAAAGCGGCCATTATGAGAAATGCTGGCAATCGTGACTTGATCTGCGTCGGGAAATACCGGCATACGCACGGGCTTGTATGTTTTGGCGTCGAGCGCGGCCAAGCGTGTGTAACCGTTTTCATTGATTTGGTAGTAAATATGCTTACGGGCGTCGTCGATGGCCAGCCCGCGCACGTCCCATTTTAACTCCTCGGTCAGCGGCGTGTATTTGCCGTCTTTCCAACGGTAGATGCGGCGGAACTCGCCAAACTTCGGGGTCTGCACCAGGTACTCGCCCTTGTTGGCCGAGAACTGCATGTCGAATTCTTCTGTTTCACCTTGGCCGACCAGCGGGACGAGTTTCTTGGCTGCGTCCTTCTCGCCCGGGCGCCAAAGGTAGTACTCGGTTTGAACATTGCCGAGATGCTTGGCGAGTAAAAATTCTTTTTCGCCAAGATGATCCGAGACCGACCAAATGCCGTCTTCACTGAACAGCAATTCCTTTTTGCCGCTGGCGAAATCGTAGCGATATATGGCGTAACTGCTGTCCTTGATGTCGTTGGCGAGAAGATAGAGGCGTTTGGAATCCTCGGTAACGAAAGCAAAATGCGATTGCACCTTGGCCAAATGTTGAATCTCATGCAACGGGCCGCCGCCCACGTTTTGCCAATACAATCCGGGGTTCTCTTCTCCGCCGCGATCGCGCGACAAGATCAACTTTCCGCCGTCGGGCGTGATGTCGTCGATGGTCGTGCGGTCCTCACCGCCGGTCATCTGCACCGGAAAGGTGTTCGGAGCATCCAGGCGCCAAACCTGCACGGAGCCGGTCACGGCCCAGCTATAAAACAGCTTTTTGCCATTTGGGGTTACTTTGCCGGCGCCGGAGGCGCGCTGATCCATCAACAATTGGATTTTACGTGAGAGTTCCTTGGCTACCGGCGGCGGCGCATACTTGGTCAGAGTTTCGGGCGCGACGCTTTCCGCACCAAGCCCTTTGTAGTCGGCGGCATGGATTTGGAAAGAGAAACCAAGGACCGCTAACGCGAACATTCTCAATTTTGTCATAGGCCACGAAATTTAACCTGTTTACTACCAGGCGCACAGGGGTTATGCAGGGCGCATTGTGGAATCAAGGCTCAGTCCATGAAAGGTTGTGGCTATGAATATCGTATTTCCGATGGCGGCGATGTTTTTGCTCTCGGCGGTGGTCCTCGTCATCATGTTTGTGGCTCGGGTAAGAGCGGTGCGCGCGCGCAGAGTTAAACTCTCGTATTTCTCCACGTACTCCAGCGAACTCAACGACGAAGCCGTAGTTAAAACAGCACGCCACTTCAGCAATCTCTTCGAGGCACCGGTCTTATTTTATACCGTTTGTTTGGCGGCGATGATCGCCGGAGTGCAGGGTAAGGCGTTTTTAATTATAGCTTGGCTCTACGTCGGCGCTCGCGTCGTACATGCCGGCATTCACCTTGGATCCAATCGCATTTATCCGCGCATGCTGGCTTACGCCGCGTCGTGGATTTTTTTAGGTGTCCTCTGGTTCCAACTCGTCGTACACGCCATGCTCTAGTAGATGAACTGCAAGCTGGCGGTGACGCCGTAGCCGGTTCGTTTTGGCCAAACCGGAGAACTCTCACTCATCGCGGAAGTCGGCTGCGTACGAAAACCCACCAATAACAATTTCAAGCCGTCGCGCAAATCACGGCTGGCACCGAAGTCCTGTTCACTCATCAAATCGCGCAACCGCCCGCTCCATTTGACCAAATGGGACCGGCCGACACTCTGCGAATGGATCCATTCGAAAAACAAATTCCAACCACCTGTTTCGGCGCTGATTTTGGCGCGGTACTGGCGCAAGTTGGAGCGCTCGAAAGTGCGGCTGTAACCCAAACTGTAAACTGGTTCGAGTCCGGCGATGAAATCGGGATCGGCGTGCAGTGCGGAGACACCCGCGCGCAGCGCCTGCCCATTCCACGGGTAGGCGCCAAGTCCGCCCTCCCACATATTGAACCCACCGGATTGGTGCCAGAGCGTGGCATGATAGTCGGCGGGGCCAATGCGCCGGGTACTTTGCACGAGCGCTTCATCCACACGCCGCCCAAACCGGCTTTCAGGCGAACGCTCGGCCGCAATCACGCTGAACCAGTTTCTAAAATCGTATTTGAACGCGACAATGCCGGCGCGCACTTCACCATCGAGTTCGCCGCCATCACCGCGCCGGCTGGCCAGCACGTCGAGGTAGTGCCCGTTCCAAGCGGCGCGCGCCCTCAGCGCGCGCAACAAATACGGGTCGAGCCGCCAGGAGTCTGAAGATAAAAATACGCCGTCATTCCACTGCACCGCCTGCTCACCCACGCGCACCAACAAAGGGCCAAAGGCGGCATCGCCATAGAGTTCTCCAAGCGCAGCGCGCGCATAGGCCGTGCGCGTAACCAACGGATCACTGTCGAGGATCATGCGCTCATCCGAGGCATGCCACAGCAAGCGCGGCTCCCACGCCAATCCCCAAGTTTTCCCCCAGTACAGTGCGGGTGTTAGCCGGTACTGTGAAAACCAGTTGTGGTCCTTGCTGCCGGCACTGTTGTAGCCGACGTGATCCGTGCGGCCGAACAGGGCATTCACGCGCACAGCATAGAGAAAATCACCACCGGCCGAATGAAAACGCGACGGCAGATCACGGTAGCCGTCTGTGACCACGGCGGGCGCACCGGCAGCCGATGTCTCGCTCACCCAAGCGTCGACCAATTCATCCGCCGTCGGTTGAACGGTGAAGGACTTCCCCGGCGCGATCTCAACACCCGCGCGCGGCGGCACCAAGACTTTTTGTCCCGTGATCTTACTTTCAACTTCCACCAGGCCTTCGAGCGTGCAGATGAAATCGTGCGTGTCGTCGCTCTGAACAAAATATTCGGTGCCGCGTACTCCGCTGACCGCCGCGCGCGTCTCGATACGGAATCCCTTGGCAGGATCAGGTTTCACGTTCGCGCGCAATTTTCCATAGACGAGTTCGAGCGCGTTGCCGGTGGAATTCATCGCACGTACGCGCATCTTGGTCTTCGCTCCGAGGCGCAAAACACTGCCACCTTCGCGCAGAACCAAACGCGCACCGGACCCGGTGGCAACCAGGGCCCCGTCGGCGGCTTGAGATTTCAGTGTCAAGGGGATGCGGTTGGCGCCCTCCTCGATCCAAGCTTCGCCCTGCAGACTCTCAACCTCCCAAGCCCAAAGAGGCCCAGCGAAAAAAGCCGTGGCCAATAAAACGAGAATCCGCCATGGTGTCGATTTTGCTATGTTCATTGCCTAAGACATTACCCCGCAAAGCGTTTGGATTTAAGGAGTTTCTCGTGACGAAGTCTTTTGCACTCATGACATTTTGCGCCCTGACCGCCGGCCTCTCAGCCAGCGCCATGATCGACCCGGCCAAACTGCCCATGACACGCGACGGCCTGCTTGCCGTCTTCGCAAGCCATCCGGAAGTTACCCAGCTCGACGACGTCCCGGCCATCCTGCCCGCTGAATTCCGCTTCAACTTCGTGCTCAAACACGGCGGTAAAATCGACGGTCCACGCGCCCACAAACACGAGCCCGTGGTCAGCCAAAGCGCCGACCCGCTCGCTCCCCGCGCCATCATTTACGATGAACGCACCGGCTTCACCGTTTCCTACAACGGCGGCCTGCCCAGCCAAAAAGCCGGTCAACGCCTGGACGTGATGAGCTTTGACTTCAACGCCAAGGCCTTCTCACTCGAACAAATCGATTTCCCGATCACGGGCGGCCACCCGCAGCTCACGACTTCCGATTGCAGGACTTGCCATGGCCCGCACCAGCGCCCGGTGTTTGCCATGTATCCCGACTGGCCGTCGTTCTATGGCTCGGACAACGACGAACTGACCGGCACCACGCCGGCGCAGAAGGACGAACTCGACAAATACCGTCAGTTGCGCGCCGAAATCGCAGGACAAAAGGGGCCGTACAAACGCTATGCGCCGCTCTTCGAACCCGATCTCGTCAAAAAATACCTGGGCCGCGATATCTACCCAAGCTATCCCTATCGTCCGGACACGTCGATGGTGTGGGCCAACATCAGCCGTTCCTTCGCGTTCCGTCCTGAGTTGCGCATGGGTGTGGTCTACAACCGGTTGCAGGCGCAGCATTTGACCGAGTACATCACGCAGCACGCGAACTTTCGCGAGTTCGGAGAATACTTTCTCTTCAACCTGATGAATTGCTCGTGGCCGGCGGGTAGCGGACAGGCGCAACAGAAGTGGCTAGAGAAAATCAAACCCGTGCTGGCACAGAATAAATCCGCAATCGAGAACAACCCGGAACTCGCGGCGCTTTTTCTTCCGAACGTCGACAAAGATGGCAATAAGATTGAACCCAAACTGCTCACGCTCGACGTCGATCCGAAAACCATCCAGGGCGGCACACTGGACTACCGCCAAAACCTGCTGCTGTTCGGGCTGATGATCAAT
>JAYWAE010000118.1:0-6235 GCA_043782715.1 Pseudobdellovibrionaceae bacterium
TTTTCCATCCATGAGAGTGGCAAACCTCGGGCGTCCGCGCCCGAGGTTCCGTAATCTTGGGGACAAATTTTTTGAGTAAGAGAAGAGCAAGAGAAGAGCAAGAGAAGGAATGAGAAAATTAATTGAGCTAAAATAAGAACCGAAAAATTCCTCACGTCCTATTACGCATCCAGAGACAAAGGCAAAATTAGTAGGGACGTCGCTCAAACAGGGACTTGGATAACAGTTTAGTAGGGACGTCGCTCAAACAAGAACTTAGATAACAGTTTAGTATGGACATCCCTCAAGCAGAGACATAGCAACAATTTAGTAAGGGAAATTGCGCAATCAGCGGCATAGATACAAGTTTGACAAGGACATAGGTGACAGTTTTTATGCCCCCGCGTTTTCTCCTTCCCCCGCTCCCAAATTTTACTTCTTAAGGATTACGGATTCTCGGGCGTGGACGCCCGAGAATGGCCACTCTCATGGACGGAAGATCCACGTGGCCGCGCGGATGGGGCAGTCGGAGACGTACACCCCTGCAACTACCTCACTTAAAGTCTTCTTTACCCTTTGATTTAGCGGGATTTGCAATTGCCGGTCTCGCATCCGTAGGGTTTGAACCGCTAACTCCGCTACTATTCCAAAAACTATTCCATCGATTGCGGCACTTATGGCCGAAGTCTGTGAACCAATGCCCGGAATCGCGAGCGCTTTCTTTGACTTCGGCGCGAATTTCTTTGGTGTCGTGCGCGGCCTCGTGGCCGACCTTCTTGGCCTCTTTGCTGACGGCCAAGCCGAGGTCTTTGCCCTTTTCGCCAATCTCCTTGCCGGCGCCTTTTAAACTCTGTCCGAATTTCTTGAAATCGTTTTGCAATTGATCGGCGTGTGCGATGCCGGAGATGGGATTCAACATCAGCAAAAAAAATAGGGCGACTTTCATCGCCCTATTTTACACATCGTATTTTTCGACGCAAGCTCTAGCGCTTGGCTTCTGGCTGGGCCGAGAAGGTGATTTTGACAAAACCTTCGGTGATTTTCTGGCTCTTCAGTAAATCGCCGAGTGTCTGTGAGGAGACCACCGCGCGTCCATAAGGGTGGCCGTGATCGTCGACCACGACTTGCCATTTGGCCGGGCCGTTAGCTCCGCCTTTGCCAAATTGTGCGAGCGGCTGGCCGTCTTTATTGACAATGTCGACCACGACGCTCGAACCGATGACCGAAGCCGGGTGCACGTTGGAACGGCAGCTAAACGTGTTGGTGAAATGCATTTTGAAATCGGTGAATTTGCCCAGCAGATCGAGCTGCGCCCAGAAAGTCGGGCTTTGATCGTTCACTTGCGCCAAGTCGGCGAGTTGTCCGCCGGCGAGTTTGATCAGATCGAGGTAGCCGTAGCCCATCTCGTTCTCATCTTCGCGGCCCTGCGGAATGTTGTTGTCCTTGTAGTGAATGCCCGCGACGATCAGCTTGTCGCCGGCCACGGCTTGCAAAGCCTGGTAAACATGCCCGGGCTGCAACGGTCCGCCGTTGACGGCCTTCGAGCACACTTCATTGAAAAACTTGGTCTCGATCGGATCTTCTTTGCGCGGCTTGACCCCGTGCGCGGCGTAGTCGAAGCACACGTCTTGCTCATCCGAAATCGTGATGACCGCGAGTTGGGCATCTTTGCGCAACAGGCCCGCCGCCTGAATTTGCCCGCGCAGATCGGGACGTGAGAGTGCATCGTAAAGGCTGAGCAGCAGAGCTTCGCCTTCCGCGCCTTTGTGTTCGATCGGCATATGGGTCATTTTGTGTTCGAGAAGTTTTCCGACTCTGTCTTGCGCCAGAACTTCAACTTGCTCGGCGCTGGCCGACTTGTTGGCGGCCTTCATCTGCGTTTGAATTTGTTTGTAGTCGATCATCGCCGGGTCGCTGCCACCTGTGGAGAACAAGCGGCCATGAGTCGCCTTCTTGGCGGGGCCGTGGCCGAGAATCATACCGATGCGCACATCGGCGCGGGCATCGAGGCGCTTCATGAAGAAGCGCATGTCGCGCGCCAACTGGCCCAGCTCGCCGCCGGTTTTCTTATAAGATCCACCACGCAGCGAAGCCGAAGTGTCGACCACGAAAAGCACGTCCAGCTTCGGCGATTCCAGTTTGGCATTGAGCGGGATGGTTTCGCACTCGCCCTTCACCGGCTGGCAGGTTCCGGTGTCTTGGCAAGTTTTGGGACGCGGGTGCGGACGCGGGGCGACGACTTGCGGGCCGCAGTTACTTTTGCAAACTGGCTCCACCGGAGCGGGGGAGACTTCATGCACATCCACGACGGGCGGCTCTTCGTAATGCGGGTGAACCTCGGGTTGCGGAGGCGGGTTATACGTCGGAGCCGGGTTGGGCGCCGGTGGTGGATTGTGCGCCGGAGGCGGATTGTATTGCGGGGGATTCGACTGCGCCGTGTTTTTGCTCTCTGGCTTGGGCTGCACGCCCGTCATTTTGGCGTTCTGGCACCCAGCCAAAACGACCGCGCAGAGTAAGAAACCTTTTACTATCAAGCGTGCCATACTTTTTCTCCCATTCGTCCCATTCGTCCCATTCGGGGTGAGAAATGCAATCCGCCGACCGCTACGCCCTGAAATTAAACGGGTTTCCAGCCTCGGAAGGTGACGGTCCTGGGCCCTTTCGCGCCGGAAAGGAGCCTTGCATCCCGCATTCGAACCCGGTAGGTTCGCGGTCGGAACTGGGGGTTTCACGTGAATTGGAAGCACATATCTCTTTCGCTGCTGATCGTCGCCGGGTTTGAGGTCCGTGCCTTAACGCTCGCGCCAGTTGACGCGCCTTCGCTTCCCCGGCTCTCGATCGATCCCAACGCTCCTAATATTCCGTGTGATCAAATCGTGGCTGCGCTCGGCAATTACAACGCCAACTATCTTTTGCACAACGACGCCATGGCCAAATTCCTCGAACAGCTCACTGAGAAGATCACAGGCTGGTACGGCCAGCTAAGGCCGCTCGAAGGCACCGCGCCGAATATCCCGACTGGGACCTTCTCGGTCTTGCAAGATGGGGCCGAAAAAGTAGGCCAGCTGACTACGATCGCGAGCGACAACGTGCAGTTAATTTCGACGGAGCTAGCGCGCATTCAAGACTCACTCAATGCCTGCGCCATCACGTCGAAGAAGCCGTCCAATTGGCCCGCCGCCAACAAGTAAGCTTGCGGGCAGGCGGATTTCCGCGCTAGAATTCGTCCATGGCAGCAGCAGAAACCACAGAAGTCTTTCCGTGTACGGTCGAGCAGTTCTTCGCAATCGCTTCGGACTATGAAAAATATCCGGAATTTTTGAGTGAAGTGAAGTCGTGCAAAATCATCGAATCCAAACCGAGCAAAAAACTCGTCGAGTTCCAAGTGTCGGTGGTGAAGACCATCACCTACCGCCTATGGATCACCGAAGAGGCGCCCAAGCGCATCGCGTGGACGTTTGATTCGGGTGACGTTTTTAAAACATCGACTGGCTCCTGGGATTTGAGCGACGCCGGCGGCAAAACCAAGGCCCGTTATGCGGTCGATGCCACCTTTAAAATTTTCGTACCGGGCCCCATCGCCAAAGCGCTGGTCAACGTCAACTTACCCAACATGGTTAAGGCCTACCGCGCTCGCGTGAAAGCGAAGTATGGATAGCAAGCACGATAAAAAAGACGAAGACGAGTCCGGCCCAAAGTGGACGGACATGCTCCGCAAAGTCATGAGCGTCGGCCTAGGCGCTGCATTTATGACCGAAGAGAGCATCCGCAAAGCCGCCACTGAACTGAAGTTGCCCAAAGAAGTGCTGTCGACCATCCTGCAAGGCGCGACGCGCTCAAAAGAAGAGTTCCTCAACCGTGTCGGCAACGAAACGATCAAACTGATTTCAAAAATCGATTTCGTTAAAGAGGCCTCGCGCTTCGTCGAAGAGCACAAGTTTAAAATTCAAGCCGAAATCGAGGTCGTTAAAAAACACCCCGATGAATCGGGGTTGCAGCTCAAGACAAATGTCAAAATCGCGGACTAGAACTGGTTAGAGTTAAAGTTAGAGTAGAGTTAGAGTAGAGTTAGAGTAGAGTTAAAGTCGAAGTTGAAGTCGAAGTCTTCGGAGACTGGAACTTAAACTGTACTCTAACTCTAACTGCCCCCAGCAAACCCTTATCCAAACAATGCAGCTATGCCCCCAAATAGAGTTTTCAGCCTTCTTTGCCTATTTAATCCCAGATCAAATTCAAATAAATGCATCCCCAAAGTGATTTCTCCCATTTGGGTGCCTCCCAATTTAATAGGCAAATCGACTTTGAATTGTGGGTAATCCAGACACGGGCAGGCTGTATGGAATGCGCGCATTTTGGCCGAAGCGGTCGGCACTCCGAACGAGGCCTTCACGCCTACCTACTAAATAATATATGTTTAATCTATTGTTTGATTTGTTCAGGCGCGGAACTTTGTACTGAACCTGGCACGTCCGCAGCCGGTGCTGTCGCCCGGACCGTCTCGCGCACGGCTTGCATCTCTTGCAAGCGGCGATCGGCGACGGTTCCCGCTTCTTCGCGGCCGAGGGGGCGGCCCGAATCGCTCGCCGAGCCATTGGTGTAATTGCGAGTGGCGAGATAGTCTTGGGGCGGAATTGGGTTGGCGACTGAGCGGTTCATGTAACCCTCGAGGAAAGCCAGAATATTCTCTTTTTGCTCGGGCAGGCGTTTGATGGCGTCGGATGAGTACTTCAAAAATTTCCACAGTCCATTTTCGCTATTCGCGGTCGAGACTGCATCCACTTTGGCCATGTCGATCAAAGTGTGTTCAAGAAAGATGCGCATGTCGCCGCCGGCAAATTTGGTGTCGACTTGAAAAATCAGACGGTCGAGAAACTCTTGGCGCAGCTGATGTTCTTTTTGTTGATCTTTGAGCGTGCCCATCTCGTCGTCGAGCGATGCGGTGTTGGCCTCGTCCATTTTTTTCGACAGCTTGTCGTTGATTTCGCGCAGGCGCTTTGACTCTTTGTTGCGCAGCTCTTGCAGGTATTTGAGGCTATCCGATTTGCCATCCTCTTTAGCCATAGCGACTCCCGTAGCCATTAGGGCCGCGCACAGAACCAAGGATTTGCAGATGGCGTTCATTTCAACCTCTACCCATAGAATAAGCAAAACGAGGGCCACGTGAGAGTCCAGAAGAGTCCAGCATTTTCAAATATTTAGACTGTCTCACTGAGACACTCTCGGACAGTAAGGTGTAGGAGTTTTGGTCACCTTCAACGCAATGCTACATTACAAGCCAATACGCTGCGTATTAGAGCTAAGCCATGAGCCGTCTAGACCTCGCCTTGGAACAGAAGGTGTTGAGGACCTTTCGAACCCTGCCTAAGCCTCCGCGCAAACTTTTGCTCGCCGTCTCCGGCGGGCTGGATTCCGTCGTGATGGCCGAGATTTTGTGGCGCTGGAAGCGCGGGTTAAAGCTCGAATTGGCCCTGGCTCACATTCATCACGGACCGGCCAATACCGCAGGCCAAACTCGCTTTCGCACTCGCGCGCAGGCTTTCACCCGCGCCTGGGCGGCTGCACGCGGTCTCGAGTTTTTCACCAACCGCGAAGGCCCGCCAAAGGCATTGCATTCCGAGCAGGAGTGGCGCGACTGGCGCGAGCTGCATTTGCGTCAGTGGCGTACGGATTTCGACGCGGTTGCAATGGCCCATCACCAAGATGATCTGCTGGAAACGCGGTTGATCCGTTTGATTCGCGGCAGTGGTGCCCAGGGCATGCACGCGATGAGCGAATTCAAGGCCGGTAGGTGGCGGCCGCTTCTCACGGTCTCGCGCCAAGAGATTTCGGATTACGCCAAGGTGCGAACGCTAACGTGGGTCGAAGATCCCTCAAATCGTAAAACGGAAGCTCTGCGCAACTGGTTGCGTCGTGATTGGCTACCATCGCTCGAAAATAAAAGGCCCGGTGCGCTAAGCACCTTAGCCCGGTCTTTGGAAAATTTAGCTCCTGAAATTAGGGAATTTGATCTAGCTCCCTTCGTCGGGTTGCGGCGTGCAGCGCTCGCTGGCTGCTCCGTGTCTGAGCGCAGAGAGCTTCTGGCGCGCTATCTAAAGGCTCTAGGCCTTAAAGGATACGCGCGGACTCACGTCGATGAAATTCTCAAACGGCTCGACTTGCTAAGGGGCGAAAGCGAGTTTTCACTACTCGGCTTAACATTCAAAATCTCGCCGGACTTTCTATGGGCGAGTCGAGTTTGAGATCATCTGCGGAGCGT